>JBJESY010000088.1:0-4242 GCA_051883035.1 Anaerovoracaceae bacterium
GAAGCCGGCCTACACCATCATGGGCGAGGGCACGGTGATTCGGGCCCAGGTGTACTTCGATGCGATGAAGGGACAACTGGCAGCTGAGGAGATTCCTTCCGAAAAAGCCACCTTCGATGATTTCAAGGTCTGCGTGTATCTGGCCAACGTCCAGTTCCGCGCCGCCAAATATATTCTCCCCAGCCTGAAGCGGACCTGGTTTGATCAGGCCCTTTCGAAGGCCATCCAAAAAGTAGAAAAGCTGTATCTCACCGCTGCAGCCTTCCTTATCGGAGCGCTGGCAATCTGCATCCCTATGGCGATGACAGCGGAAACCTGGCAGGTGTTTGCCGCCCTGGCAGTCTGGACACTGCTGGACATTTTCGTGGTTTCCCCATTGATCTATCTGCCGTTCATGCCGAAGCCGGTTCGGAAACACATCAAGGACGTGAACAAGCTGACGCCATATGAGCAGAAAGTCCGGGAAGAAGAGCTGAAATCCAACCCACAGCTGGAAAAACTCCTGAAAAAATACAAGAACAGCGGCCGCAACCTGCCGCAGTAAATATGCCCAACCCACCCGCCTGGAGAGTTTTCGGAAAGAATCTGAACTTTTTTCGCAAAATTTTTTCTCCCGGCGGGATTTTTTTCGTCCGGGCCGGGTATTATGGGTGAAAGTGCTTTCAGAGAGAAGAGGTATTGCAGATGAAAAACGAAAAAGAGTTTACTGCTCTGGCCGAAACATACATGGATATGATCTACCGGATCGCCCTGCACGTGGTACAGCGCCCGGAAGACGCAGAAGACGTGACACAGAATGTTTTGCTCCGTCTGTACCGCTCCGGACCGGACTTCGACAGTCCGGATCACGCACGGCACTGGCTGGTCCGGGTGACGATCAATGAGGCAAAACGCCTGGTCACCCTGCCCCACCGAAAACGGGAAACGGGCATGGAGGACATGGCTGCCGAGATCGCAGCGGAAAGCTTTCCGGCGGCAGACAGCCTGCACCGGGAGCTGTTTCAGGCGGTGATGGACCTGCCGGTGAAATACCGACTGCCCATGTATCTGTACTATTATGAAGGTTATGTAGTCCGGGAGATCGCTGAGATTACAGGCAGCAGACCGTCCACGGTGCAGACCCGGCTGGCCAGAGGACGGGAGAAACTGAAACATGTATTGGGGGAGGAATGGAAATGAAATCGCAAGATAACAAGATGAAAGAAATGTACAGAGAGACCTTTACCCGG
Source organism: Anaerovoracaceae bacterium (assembly GCA_051883035.1). Taxonomy (GTDB): domain Bacteria; phylum Bacillota; class Clostridia; order Peptostreptococcales; family Anaerovoracaceae; genus RGIG7179. The sequence goes on from JBJESY010000088.1 coordinate 1,230, forward strand.
GTGCACACGCCGGAAGGGGTGCGGAGCCGGATTCTGAATACAGACGTGGATACTGCCGCAGCCGAAAGCCGCGCAGGAATCCGAAGAACGAGCCGCAGCACAGCGGGCCGCCGCGCAGGGGGCCGGCGCAGATTTTCCATGGTGATGGCAGCCTGCCTGCTGGTGGTGCTGGTCAGCGGAACCGCCCTGGCAGTATCCAGCGGCGACGGGCTGAAAAACTGGTTTGAAACCAGCTGGAAATCCTGGAACGGTCAGGAACTGGGGGAAGAGCAGACTGCAGTCATCGACAGCCTGACCACGCCGCTGGGTGTGAGCCAGACTGTGGGAGATGTGACCGTAACCGCGGACTCCATCGCTTACAGTGACGGATATTTCTGGATCATGCTCTATGCAGAAGGGGTTAAGATGGATCCGGATGAGGCTTACGGATTTGCAAAAAACCAGATGGAGATTCAGTCGGAGACGATAGAAGATCTGGCCTGGGGCTGGGGCAGCATAACGGATGCTTCCGGCGACGAAAACAGAGCCAGAATCCTCATTGACGGCCAGATCAACCCGGATCTGCTGCAGCAGGTTTCCGGTCAGGAGGCGGTATTTACCCTGAAGATGACGGACTTCATGGAGCACCCGGCAGATGCGGATAAGAAGAAGCTGCTGCAGGACGGAGACTGGACCCTGGAATTCACCGTGCCGTTGACGGAAACGGGAAAGACCCTGACGCCGGATGCTTTCGACAGTGAGTTCACGGTGCCGAACGGCCAAACGAAAGCCGCAGTCCGCATTGAAGACATGGAAATCAATTCCGTCGGCATCCGCTACATCGTAAGCAGTGATCTGGAAGCAGAAAACGTTCATGGTGAAATGCCGACCGCCATTCTGAAAAACGGCGGAGAAGTGAGCATCACCGGCGGCTCCGGCGAGGAGCAGGAAGACGGAAGCTGGCTCATGCGCTACCAGTGGTCCATGCCGCTGGATGTGGATCAGATTGCAGCCATCCGGCTGGGAAGCGCCACAGTAGACTGCACTGTGGGCGAATGAGAAGCAAACCGATGGAAAGCAACCTGAGCAGGCAGATTTTGAAATTCAGGTTGACTTTTGAAAGACAATAAAACGAAAACATCTGCCAAATCCAGAAAAAAAGCAACCTGCCCCTGCGATTTCAGGGGATAAGGTTGCTTTTTGACGATATTTACAAAATATGGGTCAACCCGAATTTGAAATAAACGCCATTCAAGTTGACACGCGCGTTGATTCCTGCCGCTAAATCGCCTTCAGGAAAGCCTGCACATCCTCCTCCGTGGTGCCCCAGCAGGTAACCAGACGGATGACGGAGTTGTTTTCATCATACGGACACCAGGTGTAGAAGAAGAAGTCCTTCTCCAGCTCCGCAATCTGATCGTTCGGCATGATGACGAAGACCTGGTTGGTCTGGTGCGGCAGCCACAGCTTGTAGCCTGCACCGGTGACGCCCTGCGCCAGCTTGATGGCCAGGTCGTTTTCATGACGGGACAGTTCGTAGTACAGGGAATCTTCCCCGCCTTCGAAGAGCGCCTTCAGCTGTACCGGAATCAGACGGCCCTTGGCCAGCAGACCGCACTGCCGTTTGATCATGTAACGGAAGTGATCGTCGAACTTTTCCGGATGAACCACCACCAGGGCTTCTCCGAACAGAGCACCGATCTTGGTGCCGCCGATATAGAAGGCATCCACCAGGTCAGCGATTTCGGTGATTTCCAGATCGTTGGTCGGCCAGGTCAGGGCAGTTCCCAGACGGGCGCCGTCCATATATAAGGTCAGATCATGTTTCCGGCAGCACTGACTGAGCGCCGTAAGCTCCGCTTTCGTGTAGACGCCGCCGTTCTCGGTCGGGTGGGTGATGTAGACCATTTTCGGAATGACCGTATGCTCATCCTCGTGATGCAGAAGACAGGTTTCAATGTCCGATGGCCGCAGCTTCCCGTCCGGCGTCGGCATGCCGAAGGTCCGGTGACCGTTGGCTTCGATGGAGCCGGTTTCATGGACATAGATGTGGCCGGTGGCCGGTGCAATGACACCTTCGTACGGTTTGAGCCCCGCAGAAATGGTGGTGGTGTTGGCCGGCGTTCCACCGACGAAATAGTAAATGTCCGCATCCGGCTTGCCCACCCACTGGCGGATCATGTCGCTGCAGTCATCGCTGAACCGGTCCAGGCAGTACCCGTCGGTGTGCTCCATGTTGGTGTCCATCAGAGCCTGCATGATCTTCGGGTGTGCGCCCAGGCTGTAATCGCTTCTGAAATAAATCATGGTAAATCCCTCCCAAAATATTCATACTATGGCTTTATTCTACTCTATTGCGCATCTTTTTGCAACGGGAATCGCCCCGGGACGGAACAAAATCCATCCGCCGCCCATATTTTGCGAAGAAAAACAAAAACGGCCGCCCGGGCCGTTATTTTTCTCTGGCGCATCTTCCGGCCTCCCGGGAGTGCTGGTACTTCTCTTTCGTGGCCATGCCGCCCCGCAGGTGACGCTCGGCCTTGTTGCTTTCCAGGACTTCCTTCACCTCGGCGGCAAGGCCCGGATTCAGTTCAAGGAGCCGCTCCGTGACATCTTTATGAACGGTGGACTTGCTGACCCGGAATTTTCTGGCGGCGGCCCGCACCGTGGAGTTGGTGGTAATGATGTAGTGTGCTAACTCTAACACTCTTTCTTCTATGTAATCCTTCATTGGCAGACACACACTCCTTGCTCTTAGTTACCATAATATATGCCGGGAAAAAAGAAATATGATGACGGGAAGTGGAATTACAGTAGTTTTCGTATAGTAGATATCAAAAAAGAATACATCGAAACAAAGACGACAAACGGAGCAGCTGCCATGTCTGTCCTCTTGTGTTTTCAGGGCTTCTGGGGTATAATAGGGACAGAAAGTGTGATGACGTACAGATTTTTCAGAGAAGAAAGGAGCCGGAGAGTATGGACGGAGAAGAAAGAAAGATCATCTCCATTGGGATGGAGGATTTCAAGACGA
>JBJESY010000089.1:0-4233 GCA_051883035.1 Anaerovoracaceae bacterium
GGGATCAGGGCGATGTATTCCTTACCGTTGTAATCGAACACACCCATAATCTCACATTCCACTTCAGCACCATCGTCAAATTCCAGCGTGATGACTTCAGTTTCTTCTACTTCAATGTTTCTTTCGTCAGCCATAATGTTCCTCCATGTATGATTTACAAAAAATTAAGTTCTCACTTATTTCCGGGCGTTTTGCCCACATCCACTATACCACAAGTGTCCAATGGTTTTCAACTAAAATATTCCAAAATCGCCTTTGCATTTTGTTCAGATATTCCCGGTACCTCCATTAGCTTTTCCAGACTTGCGTTTTTTATGTCTTCCACCGTCTGAAAATGGGAAAGAAGCGCATTTCTTTTCACCGGACCGATACCGTGGATGTTATCCAACACGGATCGGATGGAGTTTTTGTTATGGAGGCTTCGGTGATAATCGATGGCAAACCGGTGAACCTCCTCCTGGATCGTGCCGCAGTAATGAAACAGCAGCGGATGTTCGCTGAGCAAAATCTCATCGCCCCGGCCGTTGACCAGTGCCCGGGTTCTGTGGCTGTCGTCTTTTGCCATGCCCAGCACCGGAATGGATATTTTCATGGCGATCAGCACCTTCTCTGCTGCCGTTACCTGGCCCTGTCCGCCGTCCATGAGAATCACATCCGGCAGCGTCTTAAATCCCGGATCCCCTGCTTCTGCCCGCTTGAACCGGCGAAACAGCATTTCCTGCAGGCTGCCGTAATCGTTGGGACCCTCAATGGTTTTAATCTTAAACCTGCGGTAATCCTTCCGCACCGGCTTCAGATTCTGAAATACCACCATGGCCCCCACCGTATCCACGCCGTTGGTGTTGGAAATGTCGTAAGACTCGATCCGGTATGCATCCTTATGGAATCCCAGCAGGCTTTCCAGTTCCCGGACCAGCGCATGATTCCGCTCCTCGCCGGACTTCAGTTTTTCCTCCAGGTTCTTCGTCATTTCCACCGTATCCCGCTGAGCCAGATTCAGCAGAGCCTTTTTATCTCCCCGCTGCGGTACGAGAATACGGACCTTGCGTCCTTCTCCCTGGGATTCCAGAAATGCCTGAATCAGTTCCGCTTCTTTCAGGGGCTGCTGCACCAGAATCTCTCCCGGTACCACGGCCCACTGACTGTAATACTGCTTGATGAAGCCTCCGATCAGGCTGTCGTAGTCATCATCGGCACCGTCCTGCATGGCGAAGGTTTCCCGGCCCGACAGCTTGCCGTCGCGCACCGTAAAGAGAACCACGGACTGGGTCTGTCCGGCCCGCACCGGCAGCACCACATCCAGATCCTTTCCGTTTACCATGGTCACCCGCTGTACCTCGCCGATGGATTTCGCCGCCGTGATATAGTCCCGGTATACCGCCGCTTCTTCATACTGCATGGCTTCCGAGCATGCCATCATCTTTTCCGTCAGATAATCCATCAGCTTCTTCTGATGCCCCGCGAGAAACTCCACCGCCGCATCGATATATTCCCGGTACTCCTCCCGGGAAACCTGGCCGGTACAGACACCAAGACACTCCTGAATATGGTAGTTGAGACACGGCCTGTGCCCTTCCGGAAACCTGGACGCCGAGCAGCGCTTGAGGGTGTATATTTTGTTCAGAAGGTCGATGATCTGATTGACTGCCCCGGCATCGCTGTAGGGGCCGAAATACTTGTCGCCGTCTCTGGCAATGAGCCGGGTCTTGAGAATGCGGGGATAGTCCTCGGACAGGGTTACTTTGATGTAGGGATAGGTTTTGTCGTCCCGGAGCAAAACATTGTATTTCGGTGCGTATTTTTTGATCAGGTTGCATTCGAGAATCAGAGCTTCCATCTCTGTCTGGCAGGTGATGTACTCGAATTCCGCGATATGGGACACCATGGCCCGCACCTTCGGCGTCTGGTTGGCGGGACTCTGAAAATACTGGCGAACCCGGTTTTTCAGGGAAATGGCTTTTCCCACATAGATGACCTGACCCAGCTTGTCTTTATGAAGGTAAACCCCCGGTGAATCGGGCAGCTTTTTCAGGTTTTCCTTGATATCAAACATCAGTACGGCCAGCCTCTCTGTTTCATGCTCTGTTCCCGTTCCAGCTCACGGCGTGCGGCTTCCATGATCCGCTGCTGACGGCGGCGCTTTTTCTTTTTCCTATTGATGGCTCGCAGGGTAAAGATGGCAATGAAGAATACTGCCACCAGTGCCAGCACGGTGCAGATCACAACGGTCTGAAAATTGGTGATGCCGAAGCGGGACAGGAACCAGCCTGTTTCCACGTTTTCAGCTGCCAGAAGGTCGATGCTGCGCACCAGCTCATCTGCCAGGTAGATCTCCACCGTTCCGATTTTCTGATTCTTCTTTATCGGTGCGTTCAGGTCCTCCTCATAAATTGCCTGGGTGGTGACCAGGGAAGCCGAGGCTCCTTCCGGCAGATTGATATAACCAGGGTCAGACGCGGCACCCATCACCCGGTTGGTGGCGCCGCCTTTCAACTTCGCCGCCTCGAATTCCGTTCCTTTTTCGAAGACCACATATTTGGCCACATTTTCCTTGCCGTAGTCCAGCAGCTTGCGGATGTCAGAATACCGCTTTTCCATGGTACTGCCCAGAATGACGGCATAGAGTTCCAGTCCGTCATCATCCAGACCTACGGTCATGGTGGCTACCTGTTCTTCGGTGGTTCCCGTCTTGCCGCCGAATACACCCTTGTATTTCTTCACGGTGATGGTGCCGGATGGCAGTTCCAGCGTTCCTCCGTCTAAAAATCGATTGCCGTTTTCCAGCTTTCGTTCCTCGGACTTGTTGGTCTTTTCGATGGTATATTCCAGCGTTCCGGCAATTTTTCGCAGGGTGCTGTTCTGAAATGCTTCCGCACTGATCAGGGCCATGTCTCTGGCCGTGGTAAGATGTCCTTCTGCATACAGTCCGGACGGATTGACGAAATTGGTCTTGGTGCAGCCGATGGCAGCCGCCCGCTGATTCATCATTTTCGCGAATTTCTCCACAGAGCCTGCCGTCTCGATGGCAAGGGCCATAGCCGCATCATTGGCCGATTCCAGAAGGGCTGCGTAAAGCAGATCCTCCACTGTGATCTTTTCTCCTGCCTGCAGGTAGATTTTCGTCGGGATCACATTGGTGGCTTCTGCCGTCACTTCCACTTCCTTCTTCAGATCCAGATTTTCGATGGCAAGAAGGCAGGTCATCAGCTTGGTCATGCTGGCAGGATTATATTTCTTGTCCGCGTTTTTCTCCCAGACCACTTCGCCCGTGGTGGCGCAGTAGACGATGGCACCTTTCGCCTTGACGGACGGGTCCTTGCTCTCTGCTGCCAGTGCCGTGCCGCCGGAAATCCAGCCTGCAGAAACCACTGCCTGGGTCAGCAGAATGCTTATCATCAGTAACGTTGTCAGTATCTGTTTCAGAAATCGTTTCATCGGTGTCCATGTTCCCCTTTTTATATTTCATATTATATATTTATATTATACAGGGAAACCGGTAATTTCGCAAGATATGCGTTTCATTGGTAAAAAATGTGGTATAGAGAAAAAGATAATAAAAAATTACAATATTTGGAGGCAAAAGTATGTACATGACATGTCTGGATCTGGAAGGCGTTCTGGTCCCTGAAATCTGGATCGCATTCGCAGAAGAAACCGGAATTCCCGAACTGAAAAAAACTACCCGTGATGAACCGGACTATGACAAGCTGATGAAATATCGTCTTGCCATTCTGAAAGAACACGGTCTGGGCCTGAAGGAAATTCAGGCAACCATCGAAAAAATTGACCCGATGCCGGGCGCAAAGGAATTTCTGGATGCACTTCGATCTTTCACCCAGGTTGTCATTATCAGTGATACATTCACCCAGTTTGCACAGCCGCTGATGAAGAAACTGGGCTGGCCGACCCTGTTCTGCAATGAACTTGTGGTGGCTGAAAACGGTGAAGTCACCGATTTCAAGATGCGGATCGAAAATTCCAAGTACAGCACCGTGAAGGCCCTGCAGTCTGCCGGTGTACAGACCATCGCCAGCGGCGACAGCTTCAATGACCTGGGCATGATCCGCGCCAGCAAGGCCGGTTTCCTGTTCCGCACCACCGATGCCATCAAGGAAGCCAATCCGGATGTTCCGGCGCTGGAAACCTACGATGAGCTGCTGGCAGCCATTAAAAAGGCGATGGAAGCGTAATAACAATTTGAAAACAAGTATGCTGCAGGGGCTGTCACATTAA
>JBJESY010000090.1:0-4214 GCA_051883035.1 Anaerovoracaceae bacterium
AACCGATTTCGGCAACCAATACATCAACTTTCATTGTACTACCTCTCCTTTTCTTTCCGTTTTTCATCTATTTCCTCTGCCGTTTCCGGCAGCTTGTTTTCGATCTTCTGTTTTCGTGCCGCAGCACGAGTTCATAGTTATGTGAATTGTGATTTTTTCTCTGAAAAAAGGGGCCGGGCAAATGCCCAGCCCCTTGAAAGACTTCGTCGAATTTTTTACAGTTCGCCTCTTCTTCTCTGTGCTTCTTCGCAAAGGAAGGTAGCTACATCGATACCGTGGGAGTCTCTGCCGAAACCAGCGTCGATACCGGTCTTCACAGCGTCTTCCGGAATAACCTGCGTACCGCCTGCAGCGATGATCACCTTGTCTCTGATACCCTTTTCGATGGCCAGATCATTGATTCTCTTCATGTTCTTATAGTGAATGTTGTCATGAGAGATGATGGTGGAAGCCAGGATTGCGTTGGCATTCAGTTCGATTGCAGCGTCAACCAGCTTTTCTACAGGAACGGAGGTTCCCAGGTAATTTACCTTGATACCCCACTTTTCGATACCACCGTGCTTGATGTTGATGATTTCACGTAAGCCTACGGAGTGTTCATCTTCACCAACGGTACCGCATACAACTACCATCGGATGTTCTTCGAACTCTTTGTACAGAGTTGCATCGTCCAGGTGATGTGGTTCAGGCGGAATCTCCAGGGTGGATGGATCTACGTCGAAGGTGATCTTGCCCTTCATTTCGATTCTGGTACCTTCCGCCTGCTGCATAACTTCCTTGGAGTTTACTTCCGGATTTTCCAGACCCAGCTTGCGGCCGATTTCCAGAGCCGTAGCTTCTGCAGTTCTTACGTCTGCAGGGATCATCATGGTCATGAGAACCACGCCGTCTCCGCACCATTCCATTTCCGGCTTGATTGCCTTGCCGTCCAGGTACTTTTCAACCTTTTCCAGTCTGCGTGCTACGCAGTCCTCTTCATCCAGCTCGTCGATGAATACGATCTTGCTTCTGTCTTCGAAAGTACAGCCGCCGATCAGAGCGGATGGGTTCTCAGGGTCGCCGCCATACTGCTCTACGTTGTTGTAGCCGTAGTGAGCAGTTACAGGAGCCATGTAGTCTTCTTCTCTTTCGAAGATGTATCCATAGCCTACGCCGCCTTCAATCTTACGGGCAATACCGTCGCCGTTTCTTTCCGGATATCTTGCGGAGTCTACGAAGAATCCTTCCTGAACAGCCTGGAAGTAACCGCCTACTTCGATGATTTCTTCCATGAACAGAACAGCTCTTTCCTTGATGTCACGAGCCATTTCTCTCAGCGGACCGTCTTTTTTCAGTTCAACCATTTCCATCAGGCCGTCCATACCGATGAGAGCCTGTTTCGCGTTGTCGCAGGCTTCCATGTTGTAGATATGCCAAGGAACGTTTCTTCCTTCGTCCGGTGTAATGGTGGACTGGATATCTGCGCTGGTCAGCTTGGAAATGAACATGTTCATTACGTGAGTTACAGTTGCTTCTCTTACGGAGGAGCAGATATACTTGGTATTCTGCTGTGCTCTCATCTTGTATCTGCCGCAGAAGTCACGCAGAGCAACTGCATAAGGCAGGTCCATGTACATACAAGGAGCCGGAGTTGCTGTCGGAGGTACGGTGGACAGAGCGATGTGATCCGGAGCGATACCAACCTTTTCGGAGAACAGGGAGTTGATGGCGTGCTGAACGATCAGTTCCGGCATTACCTTCCATGCTTCTCTTGCAGTTGCGTTGGCGTTGTGTGCACCGTCGATCTGCAGAATTCCTGCCCATGCCAGAATCTTCTTGGATTCGCAGGCATCTACGAAGGAACGTACGCAGTTGATATCTCTGTACAGAACGTTGTACTGAGGGTCCTGGTGCGCACCGTTGATACCTTCTTCTGCAAACATTACAGCTACGTCCGGACCAGCTACGCCGGATACGTAGGAATGATAGTTGATTGGACGGCCAACTTCATCTTCGATGATGTCCAGAGCCTTTCTCTGTGCTCTTACCTGCTTACGGGTTACAGGAATACCGCCGATACCCTGCGGAGTACCTTCCATCAGGCCATCGATGTGGGACTGACCCATGTGACGGATAACCATGATATGGTCAGCACCATGCCATGCAGCCATTCTCATTCTGCGGATATCGTCTTCGAAACGTCCGGAAGCGATTTCGGTGGTGATGACCGGCATCGGCTGCGGGTCGATGTTTTCGAAGTACTTGGCAGGAGGCAGGCCTACGCTGTTCTTCAGCGGCTCGGAAATGTCATGGTATTCGAAAGGTCCCATGTTCTTGTTTTCAGCCGGCTTTCTCCAGGTCCAGCCTCTTCTTCTCGGCTCGTACTTGTCGATATCCTTTAATATTTCTCTAACGTCTAACTTTTCGTTTGGTTTCAGTTCAAAATCTGCCATCTTATTTACCTCCCTTGAACAGTGCTACTGCATCGTCCCAGTATTCGCCCTGCGCCAGTTTGATGCTGGCTTCCCGGATGGAGATGCCCTTTTCTTTGGAAATCTTGTAAACCACGTGGCCAGCGCCATGACCCATCAGGCCTCTGTCCATGCAGCCTTCCACGATTTTCTGGGTATCCAGAGAGGATACGCCCATTCTCAGTAAAACGGCTCTTTCAACGGAAGGTGTGGTGTTCTTTCTGCCCAGTTCCAGCAGCGGATCTACAACCTGTGCGGTTAAATCCCAGAACTTGTTGTATAATTCTTCGTCAGAAAGGTTTGCGATATGCTGTCTTCTCTGTTCGAAATCGTCAGCTCTTTTCATCCTTTTTTTCTCCCTTACTAATTTTATATTTCCCGATACACTTTTAAACTTTTAAAACTATGCATAAAGCTTTGCGTCCGATCGGGGTCTGCAGAGCCAATAGCGCCCTGCGGATATGTTTTGAGGGGAAGGGGCCCGGCTTCAGAACCGAAACCCCTTCCTGTTACTCATAATACCCTGAATTATTTTACGATCTTGCATTCTTCGCAGATCATGTCTCTCATGTCGCCCATGATTGCTCTAGGAACAGGGATGTCGATCATGGTCTTCAGACCAGGTCTTGCGTTGATTACGTGCGGAATGGTGTTCAGGATCATAGCCATGGTTCCGATACCGCCTTCGATTTCCGGAGTGTTGGACATATTTACGTCCGGAGTACCCTTGATGATGACATAGTCACCGGTATGTACACCAACCTGTTCCGGTTCGATCTGCTGCGGGTGATCCATTTCGATCTTCACTTCGCCGTCAACAGTTCCCCAGCCCTTCATAGCTACGCCGGCAACGTGTCCTGCAGGAGCGAATCCATAAGGAGACTTTCTGTCAACGTCAGTTACGATCGGTTCCATATCCTGTTCGAATTTTTCCAGCTTCCAGCCCAGAGCGTCAGTGATCATGCCAACGGATTCTGCGAAACCAACGTGGCCAGCCATGGTGCCGTCTGCTTTTCTTGCGTTGAATTCATCAACGGTGATGCCGATGCCCTGTTCTTCCATTACAGCAGGACCAAACGGGGATAAGCTGTTTACACGTCTGGAAACGATGTGGTCAACAGATTCGCATGCACCTGTCCACAGAATTACCAGCAGGTCCATGATCAGACCAGGGTTGATGCCGGTTCCCAGTACGGTTACGCCGTTCTTCTTGGCGATTTCGTCCAGCTTCTTAGCCAGTTCCGGTTCCTGAGCCTGCGGATAAGCCATTTCTTCTGCAGAAGTGATTACGTTCATGCCAGCTTCCATAACCTTAACCAGCTTGTCATAAACTTTAGCAGTGAAGGAGTCGGTGCAGACAACAACGATGTCAGCAGCACCCGGTTTGATTACTTCGTCAGCAGTTCCGACGATAACGTCTTCTCTGTCGCCTCTTTCAATACCAGGAACTACTTCGTACAGGCTCTTGCCCAGCTTAGCGCCGATGTCGATAGCGCCAACGATGTCAACGCCCTTCTTCTTTGTCAGCATCTTGCCGATTCCGCCGCCCATAGCGCCAAGTCCCCACAGGATTACTTTTACATTTTCCATTTTCGTTCTCTCCTTTTGTCTAAAAATTTAATTTTTCGCATTTTGTGTTTGTAAGACTGTATTTACGACATTATATATAGCAAGTCCCGTGCCACTGGTTTTTATGGATATTGTATACTTTTTAATCCACAAAATTGATCCTCCCATCCATTTTTTCTCCGGCTTTTCTTTATT
>JBJESY010000091.1:0-4203 GCA_051883035.1 Anaerovoracaceae bacterium
GTAGGCCGGACCGCCTCTGTACTCACCGGCAGCTTTCGTCTTATAGACCTGTGCCAGCGCCGATTCACTAAAGGCAGAGCCTGCACCAACCAGCGCAATCACCCACATCCAGAACACTGCACCCGGACCGCCTGCAGCGATTGCACTGGCTACACCGGCAATATTGCCCGTACCGACTCTTCCACCAAGTGCCATACAGAATCCCTGGAAGGAAGAAACGCCGCTGTCACTTCCGGATCCCTTCGTTAACTGATGCACCATGTCTTTGATCAGTCTGAACTGTGGAAATTTCAGGCTGATGGATAAGATCAATCCTACGGCAATGGCAAGGTAGACCAATGCCGGTGCCCACAAATACCCATTTAACCAGTTTGCGAAATTGTCTAGCATGATAAAACTCCTTTCTTTACCTGCACACGTTTGGTTCCTTTATGGGTATTATATCGGCCTGCTTCAAAAAAACTCAAAAAAACTTAAAGCGGGGAAATTTTTTCCCCGCCAGTTGTCAGCTTTTACTATATATCATGAGACCGTCCATGAATCGTGCAATATTTACCCTTCCTCCGGTGGTACTTTTCCCGTTGATATAATTGATTTCGTCAGATATGGTACTGAAGTCAAATACATAATTGGAATAGGAACTCAAAATATCACTGTAGGCGTCGTCAATCATGATCCTTGCAGTATTGGTCAGTCCCTTTTTCATGGCACGGCGAATCCGCTGTTCAATGTTTTTCGCCGTATCCTGCGTTTCCGTCTCCAGATAGTTTAGCACTTCCTTTCCATATTCACACTGATGGTCCATCATGTAAGCATGGGCCTTCCGAATGTCCTGGGATCCGCGCTCGCCCAGCATGCCCAGATTTCCAAGGAGATGATCGATTTCCTTATATTCCTTCTTTTTTTCTGCCGCAGTCTGTTTCTTTTCCGGCTCCTCGCAAGCATCTGTCATTATACTTTTCAGCTGATGCAGCATCCCTTTCAGCTTGATCTTTTCCATCAGCTTATTCAGTACCGTTTCCACTTCCACAATGTTCACCGGTTTATGAATGAAAAACTCGATGCCCTTCTGGTACGCAGTTTGAATCATTTCTTTATCGGTTACTTTGGAGATCATGACGAAGTATATTTTATCCGTTCTGGAAGTGATCTGCTCAATCATTTCCACGCCGTCCATTCCCTCCATCAGGAAGTCAACGATCACGATTTCCGGCATTTCCTCCAGGATTTCCGGAATGGCAGCCTCCGGAGAGGTGGAATACCCGCAGACCGTACCGAGATTTCGTGTTCTTATGATATTTTCCAGGCTTTTTACCGTTGCAATGTTGTCGTCTACGATATAATACTTCATTCTGCTTTTTCTCCTAATTGATCTGCAGGGATCTTTAATGTGATGGTCGTTCCTTTTTCAGGAACACTCTCTATCTCCATGCTTCCTCCATATTCGTTCTCAATGATGTCCTTCACCACATTCAGTCCAAGTCCACGCTGAATGTTTCCTGTTTCCTGATCGAATTTCGTGGAAAATCCCTCCATCAGGATGAATTCCAGATTCTCTTTCTCGATGCCGCATCCATTATCTGCAAACGTCATTCTGCATACTCCCGGTGATTTCTTTTCTTCGTCAACGGTAACATGAATCGTACCATTCTTTTTTTTCATTGCCTCCAGGGAATTGGTCAGAAGGTTGCGTGCGACAGACATCAGCTTAAACGGGGAGTGGAGGTCATAGTCCGTTTTTACCTTCATGTTGACGATGACAGTGCAGCCTTTGGTCCTTGCCTGGGCCAGAAGGTTCTGCTTTTCCAGGCTGAGCACTTCACTGAGCAGCATTTTTTCATCCTTCAGCTCATTGATATACACATCCTTCAATGTGCTGATTACATTCAGGTAGTCGCCTTTTATTTCATGGGTGCTTTTGGCAATGTCCAGAAGCTTTAAGCGGGTTTCTCTGGAAATATCCGTTTCACCAGTCATTTTGTGCAGGTCATACGCCTTTTTCATGACGGCTTCGATTTCCTCCACGTTTTTTTCCATGAGACGCACTTCACTCTCAAATACAGATGCCTGATTCAGAAGTTTCTTAAACATTTCATCCCGCTCCTGATTGATCAGAAACTTTGTGTAATATTCAATTGCTACAATGACAAACTGCACCAGTGAGGTTCTGAGTAATGCAATGAATGCCAGCAAAAGGAATGCCTCTCCCGTCAGAAGGAACTTTCCCTGAATAAGGCTTCTGGTCAGAACCTCAGAAATATTCCCGAGCCAATCGCAGAAAAATGCAATGCAGAAATAAAAATTCAGTGAATATTCACCCCGCACAATATACTTACAGAACAAAGCATATACTGCCCCATATGCCAGGAAAAAGAACACATCCGGCAGTACCAGCTGTATGGTTCCCAGTACCGTGCCTGTCCGGATTGCCAGTACTACTTCCCGAAAAAGGGGAGAACAGATGGCTGCAATCCATGCGATATACTGTCCGGGAAGGTCCCTGTAGCAGTAGATAAAAATCCCCATGACCAGAACCGACAGTGATACGATAAATCCGCTGGTGAGAATGTTAAAACTCACCAGCGATGATGCGGATACTGTGATTGCAACTACTGCGATTCGTTTCAGTTTCGTATGATTCAATTTCAATCCATTTTCATCCCGGATCGGGCCGCTGCATCTCTTCATTCGCAGATCACCCGCAGCACATCGCCGAAAATGCCATAGGCCGTCTGCTCAATCTCCGGCTGATGTTCCACCACAGACAGCTTCTTCATCAGGTCGGTGGTGATGGAAACGATGGATGTGGTGCTGTCGATGGAAGCCAGCATATCGCTCCGGTCCACTTCCGTCGGCTGCACGCTGGCACGAACCATACCGTCCGCATCCCGCCATCCCTTGCAGAGCAGCTTGATGACCTTTCCCCGGGAGGCAGCTTCCTGAATGTCGCCCTCGGTAATGTCCTCGATTCCCTTTCGATCCACCTGATCCGGCGTCATACCGGCATCCATCAGCACATTGAGCAGGGCTGTAATCTTTGCTGCCGCGTCATAGCCTTCGATATCCATGGCAGGATCTGCTTCGATGAAGCCCATCTCCCGTCCTCTGCGCATGATGTCCTCATAGTCTGCACCGGCTGCCAGTTCCTCCAGAATGAAGTTGGTGGTGCTGTTCAGAATCCCCGATACCTCTGTCACCCTGGCAAGCCGCAAAGTATGCTCTGCCAGATTGAACACCGGCGTGCCGTCCATGACGGTGGTTTCATAATAGAATCGCACCCCTGCTTCTTTGGCCATGTCCCGCAGAGAGCGGTATGCCCAGGCGATGGGTCCTTTGTTTGCTGTCACTGCATGCTTCCCCCGGCGGAATGCCCCTCGAATATGATCGATGGCCGGCTGACCGGTCTGGATATTCAGCGGCGTCATTTCCACCAGAATATCGTAATCTGCCTGCTCCACGATTTCCATGGTGGTCATGGAAGTCAGAACAGTCTCGTCCGTAAATTTTCCTGCAGGGCTTTTCACGTCTGCCAGCGCCCGGCGAAGGTCGATGCCCACCGCATCTGCCGCATCCGCCGCTTCTGCCGCATTTGCCTCCGCCGCACCGCTGCCGCAGACCAGATTTCCCCGGCTGCCTGTGGCGATGGCCGTCACCACCACCTTCGCACCAAAGCTCGATGCGATTTCCTCTTCATGGTCCAGCAGCATTTTCGCAAAGGCCTGTCCCGCATTGCCGAATCCCAGCAGCGCCAGTTTCCAGACTTTTAAATTCTTTCCCTGATTCTTCTCCAGATTCATTTCGTTTCCCACTTATTCCACCTCATTCTTTTCTTTTGAATCTTCTCTTTTCTTCCCATTCTCCCGCGGCAAAAAAACAGAAAATACCGAGCCCTTTCCCGGTTCGGATTTCACCTTAATATAGCCGCCCTCCAGGGAGACGATCTCTCTCGCAAGGAAGAGACCGATGCCAAGACCTTCCTTTTCCCGTCCGTTTTTCCCGCGGTAAAACCTGCCGAAGATCCGGCTGATGTCCTCCTCCGGAATGCCTGATCCCGTGTCTTCCACTTCCACGCAGCCGAACATTTCGTACATTCGGATTCGCACGGTGATCTGCCCGCCGGGTTCTGTGTACTTCACCGCGTTTTCCAGCAGATTGTACAGTGCTTCGAGGGTCCATTTCATATCGAACACCGCAGCAGCGTCC
>JBJESY010000092.1:0-4197 GCA_051883035.1 Anaerovoracaceae bacterium
TGCAGGTGCGGGAGCTGGGCTTCAAGCCGTATCTGGCACCAGCCCTGTCTTCGGGAGCCATGTCGGTAATCCGGACCCTGCGGGGTCAGTGGCATTACAGCTCCATTTACCTTGGAGAACCGGTGAAACAGACCGGAGACGGGGCTGCTGCAAACGGCGCCTTTCTTGGAGTGAAGAACCGGATCTGCGGCCTCCGGCTGGAATATGAGGATCTGCAGCTGCCGGAAAAACTGTATGCACGAATTGAGACGGCATATGAAAATCTGTGCCGGATACGATAAGAAGGTGATGGAATTGGAGCTCTATGTGGTATATCTCACCGATCCGGATGGGAGCGGAAGACTGGACGATGTGCTGGATGAAGCCCTGGAGGCTGCGGAGGGAAAGGCAGAGGTGCTCTGGCTCAATGGTGCTGATGCCTTCTGTGAAGCGGCAGACCGGGGAGAACTGCAGCATGGCAGGATTCTGTTCGCCGTTGAACTGGAGGAAAGCGGCATCAATCTGGAACTGGCGGAAGTCTGCAGATATCTGCACACCCACCGGGATGCACTGGAAGGATCCGTGGGGGGCATTCTGGTGGATGGCGTGACGGATCTTTACACCAAGGATGCCGGCCGCCGCATGGCGTTTGCTGCCAACCTGGCAGGCTGCACCTTTCCGGGAAAATCTCTGGTGGAGGGTACCGGCAGCCTGAAAAATTACCTGGTCCTTGCGAAAAACTTTCATACCACGCCTCGCGGCGCCTACGGCAAAAGTGCCCGCAGCATGGTGGAAAAGATACTGGATTTTCAGCAGGAAATATCGGATCATCCGTCGGTGTTGGTGGTTCATGCCAGCAGCCGGAAAACATCCAACAGCCTGCTGCTGTGGTCCAAGGTGGCCCGGCATCTGGAGGGATCTGCGGACATTGAGGAAATTTCCATTCGCAACGGACAGGTCTGGGACTGCAGGGGCTGCAAATATGAAACCTGCCTTCACTTCGGGGAAAATTCCAGTTGCTTTTATGGAGGAGTTATGGTAGAAAAGGTATATCCGGCCATCATCAAATGTGATGTGCTGGTGCTGATCTGCCCTAACTATAATGACGCAGTCAGCGCAAATATCATGGCCTTCATCAACCGGCTGACGGCGGTGTTCCGTACCAACGATTTCAGCCATAAGCGGGTCTACGCCCTGGTGGTGTCAGGCTACAGCGGCGGCGACATTGTGGCGCAGCAGATCATCGGCGCCATCAATATGAATAAAAACTTTATCCTGCCTGCCGGCTTTGCCCTCATGGCGACAGCCAACGACCCGGGCAGTATACTGGAAATAGAAGAAATCGACGAACAGGCAGAAGCCTTCGCCGAGCGGATTTTGAGAAGAAACTGAGAAAAGAGGAGAAAGAAATGAAGAAATTACTGATTGTAGTGGATTACCAGAAGGATTTCGTGGACGGAGCCCTGGGATTTCCGCACGCAAAGGATCTGGACGAAGGCATCGCTGCGAAGATCCGGGAATACCATGCCCTGGGAGAAGAGGGTCAGGTCATCTTTACCATGGACACCCATGACCGGCATTACATGGACAGCCAGGAGGGAAAGAATCTGCCGGTGCCTCACTGCCTGGACGGGGAGGACGGCTGGCAGCTTTACGGCACGGTAGCAGGCGCCAAAGGAGAAACGGATCTGGTGTTCAGCAAGCCGACCTTCGGTTCCCTGGAGCTGGGAGATTATCTGCGGCAGCATAAGGACGAGTATGAGAGTGTGGAATTCGCCGGCGTGGTGACGAATATCTGCGTGATTTCCAACGTGGTGATGGCCAAGGCAGCCATGCCGAACGTGCCGCAGATTGTGGATTCGTCGCTGGTGGCGGGTTTTGATGAAAAGCTCCATGAAGAAGCGCTGGACGTGATGGAAAGCATCCATGTGCGAGTGAAACGGTAGAAACCGGGAAAACAGAGGTGAAACATGATTTATCTGAATAACGCAGCAACGACGCAGCAGAAGCCGGAAGGCGTGAAAAATGCCCAGCCGGCAGATCCGCAGCAGGCAAAGGCCCAGGCGGCCCGGCTTTTCGGCATGAAGAATCCGGAAAACATCATCCTGACCCACAGCGGCAGACAGGCTGTGGAGCTGGCACTCCGCACCTTCCTGGAGGAGGGTGATCACGTCATCGTTTCGGTGATGGACCAGGATGAGACCTGGAATGTGATCGAGCATATGGCGGCAGTCAACGGCATTACTTTTTCCGTTCTGGGGGCGGGAACCTATGGTGCCCTCAACTATGATGAAATTGATGAACTGGTTCGGCCCAATACCCGTGCCATCGTCTGCGCCCACGGCTGCAGCGTGACAGGCAACCTGGCAGATATGGAGCGTCTGTGCACCATCGCCCGCCGTCACAAACTGCTGGTGATTTCCGACGGCTGTCAGGCAGTGGGTGCTGTCGATGTAAAGCTGGAGGATCTGGGCATCGACGTGTACTGCTTTACGGCTCATAAGAAACTGATGGGCCCTCACGGCATCGGCGGCGTCTGCATCCGGGAAGGACTGATGGATCAGTTCCGCGGCGGACTGCCGCGGGCGCTGGAACAGAACCCTGCACTGGCGGAAATCCTGGAGCCGCTGGATGAAAAAGTGCTGGGCGGATTTTGCAGAGCGGTGGACTTTATTTTCGAAAAGGGCATCTACGGCATCTCCATTTTCCCGCACCGGCTGGCCAAGCGGTTCTTTGAGTCGGTGAAATCCATGGACGCGGTGGAGGTCTACGGCGATTTCGGTACCAATAACAGAATCCCGACGGTGGCCATCTCCGTGAAAGGCTTTACGCCGCACCAGGTGAAGGAGCATATGTCGAAGAAGTTTGGCATCGTGGTGAAGGACGGTCTGCAGGACGCAAGCCGGATGCATGAGGCCCTGGGAACGGAGGAGACCGGTCTGACCCGGTTCAGCTTCGGTTACTTCAACACCCGCCGTGACGTCAATGATGCGGTCTGGGCGCTGATGGATCTGCTGGGTCTGGACGACCTGTATCTGCTGGCATAGCAATTGATATTTCAAAATACGAAAAATACGAAAAATACGAACTGAGGAGAACGACATAAAATGGATAAAATAGCAGTGCTGGGGCCCGTCGGGACCTTCAGCGATTGCGCAGCGAAGAAATACATAGATGCATACAATCTGGATCTGGAGCCGGTGTACTATAACTCCATCGATGAGACCTTCCATGCGGTGGGGGAGGACTGCAAGTACGGCCTGATTCCCATTGAAAACACTCTGGACGGATATGTGCAGCGGACCTTGGATCTGATGCTGGAAATGGACGTGGTGGTGGTGGATGAGATCATCATCCCGGTGCAGTTTTCTCTGGTGGCCAATGCCTCGGACCCGTCGGAGATCCACAAGCTCCATGTGCAGTTTAAGGCCAACGGCCAGTGCAGGGACTTCATCAATTCGCTCCGTGACGTGAAGATCAACATCACAGAGAGCAATATGGAATCCTACCATCTGGCGAAGGAGGGACGCCCGGGAGAAGCCGCCATCGTGCCGGCCTATGTGGACGCGTCCGGGTTTGAATATTTTGACCGGAACGTGACGGATATGAGCGACAACTACACCCGTTTCATCATCGTCCGGGATATGAGCCATGACAGCGGAAGCCGGTTCCGCAAGCCGCGCAGGGAGGGAAACATGAAGATTCCTATCTTCGTATCTCCGCTGGTGGACCGACCGGGAATGCTGTTCGACATCCTGCGGACCTTCAACGAGCGGCGCATCAATCTGGTGGCCATCATGTCCAGACCGACGAAAAAGATTATGGGGACCTACCACTTCTATATGGAGATCGACGCCTATACAGAGGACTTCGACATCATCATGGAAGCGGCCAAGCTCATCGATGTGAAATACAACCTGAAGATCATGGGGGCGTATCTGGTGTAGAAGGAGAAGGCCGTGGGTGAAGTTTCGGTGAATTCTCCGCAGACCGCCTTGACAGGAATATAATTCATGGTAAAATTGTTGCATGTCAAACAGTTTGATGTGCAACTTTTTTATTATGTACAGAATGATTGTGCGAAATACATGGAGGAAATTGTGATGGTAGGGAATGAAAGAAAGCAGGATGTGGGCAGGCTGCTGGGGATGATCCATAACGGTGTCCACCGCCGCATGGCCAATTCGCCGGCGCACCGGGAGGTGGAAGGCATGACCG
>JBJESY010000093.1:0-4186 GCA_051883035.1 Anaerovoracaceae bacterium
GTGCGATCCCTGTTTTGTCTTTTTCCAGTCTCACTGTGCGCCGCCTCCTTCCTGCTTTATCTGCTGTTTCTGAATCTTCTTAATTTCTATACTTTCCACGAAGGCCTGCACCCGGGTCATCAGCTGGCCCGATCCCCGTACTGCGTAATCCCGGTCCACAGACATGCACGGGATCCCCAGTTCTTCCGAAATCACCACCGGCGCCAGGGTTCTCTCATAACCCCAGAAATCGCAAAACTTCAGCTGTTCATACATCACGCCGTCGGCATGATATTCCTCCACCAGCTGCTTCACCAGCTCCCGCCGGCCGTCCACCTTTTCACGGGACATGAACCGCGGACACTGGCTGGTCTCCAGATAAAAACGGCAGATCTGGGTCAGCAGATCCTCGCCCGCTTCATTGACCGGTCCCTCCGAAATCGGAATCCGCTGCCGCCCCGGGATGGATCCATAGCAGTAACGGTCCGCGCACACATAGGCACGGCAGGATTCCATCAGTTCCGAAAAGTCGTAATCGTCAATTTCCGAACCCACCACCACGATCCGCGCCCGGTACGGATTTTTCTCATCGGGCTGCCGGCTCCGCAGATCCTCCAGCGTTTCCTTCAGATACGGCAAAATCTTTCCCGTCGGACATGCGTAGCTCACCAGGCAGAGCTTATGAAATTCTGTCGCCGTGATCCTCGGATTTTCTTCCTTTCGCAGCTGATCGATCTCTTGGAAAATGTCGCACATCTCGTTATGCTCTTTCACCGCCTGACGGATGGCCCCATCGTAAATATCCACGCCTTTTTTCTCCGCCAGAAGATCCAGGAACCGTGTCTTCACCTGATTGGTGTAGTGCTTCACCCCGTGGGGCGTAACCTTCATGGGTGCGTCGATGATGCTGTGAAAAAATCCCTCATTTTCGATGAGATCCAGGAGGTGAATGTTTTCCACCACCCGGTTCATCTGCTGGCAGGTCTCACTGGCAAAAAACGCGTCCAGGAAGTTGTACCCTCCCTCGAAGGCCCGCTCCATGATAGCCCGGCTGTATCCGCAGACCAGGCTGGACATGTAATACTGGGAAATATCCAGACTGCCCGTATTGGGTGCCCGGAGCCGGACGCTGAAAGCATTTCCCACATTCAGCAGCACCTCCGGGATGTAGTAGCAGGTGTAGCCCACGGCCACCCCGCCTTCTTCTCTCGCCTGCCGCACCAGATCGTTATGGGCGCTTTCCAGCAGGGATTCGTAATAATGTATGTGTTTCAGATCTTTCATGATGTTTTCTCCGACTACTCTTTTTTCTTCGCAAAATCCGCTTTCCCGGCAAAATCTTTTCTATAGGACTTCCATCTTTCTCAGTGCTTTTTTCAGTGCACTCAGCGCCTGATTTTCTTCGGCCAGCTGCAGCAGGCTTTCCCCTTCGATGTCCGCCATGGCCAGACTGTCATCCTCCGGAATGAAGCCCAGCAGCTCCAGGTCTCCCGGATCCACCAGCTTTTCCATCTCTTTGTTTTTCATCCGGTTGATGATCACACCCGCTCTCTGATACATGCAGAGCTGGTCTGCCACCTCTTTGATGGTATGGATCACGCCGATTCCCTTCCGGCTGGCGTCACTGACCAGCACCAGGTGGGTCACCTTCTCCATGACTCTGCGGTTCACCTGCTCGATGCCTGCTTCTCCGTCGATGACCACATAGTCGAAGCTTTCCGCCAGGGCACCGATGATATCCTTCAGGAAGCTGTTGACCTTGCAGTAGCAGCCGGCACCTTCCGGTCTGCCGATGGCAAGGAATGCGAATTTTTCCGTTTCCACGATGGAATCCGTGATCTCATAGTGGGCTTCGTTCAGCACTTCGATGGCTTCCCGCTTCCGGCCGTCTTCGAAGGCATCGATGAATTCCTTCCGTACGTCATCCACCGTGTGGGTCACATCCACCCCCAGGGCCGTCGACAGGCCGATGGCAGGGTCCGCATCAATGGCAAGGACCCGGGCGGAAGGATTGCTTTCCGTAAGAAGACGCACCGTCAGGGCCGCCAGGCTGGTTTTCCCCACGCCGCCCTTTCCGGCAAATGCAATGATTTTCCCTTGACTCATGTCTTGTCCTCCTCTGCTCCGTCGCTTTCCTCAATTTTACCAGATTCCTGCTGGAATGACCAGTCAAAGATGGAAATTTCCCGCGCTTTTCCTGCCTTGCTTCTTCCTGCCGGATGGTCTATAATACTGTGGATAGACTTTTCAGGGAGAAAAACACAATGAAGAAAAACACAGGGGCGGTCATCGCCATTGCAGCGGCTATGTTCTGGGGATTTTCCGGAACCTGCGGCCAGTATATCTTTGAAAATTTTCCGGTGGATGCGTCCCATCTCACCTCACTCAGGATGCTCAGTGCCGGTCTGATTCTGGTGGTAATCGGCATGGCAGGTCGAAAGCCGGAGATGAAAACCATCTGGAAGGACAGATCCTCCGTACGGAATCTTCTGATCTTTTCCGTATTCGGCATCATGCTGTGCCAACTGAGCTACATGAAGGCCATCCAGTGGACCAATTCAGGAACCGCCACCATCCTGCAGTACACGGGGCCGGTCATGATTATGGTGGTCACCTGCCTCTCCGAGAAACGGCTGCCGCAGCGGAAGGAAACCCTGGCCATCTGTATGGCCCTGCTGGGTACCTTCCTTCTGGCCACCCATGGAAACATCCATACCATGGTGCTGACACCCCGGGGACTTGTCTGGGGCATCCTGGCAGCGGTCACCCTGGCGGCCTACACCCTGCTGCCACAAAAGCTGATTGCACGGTACGGCAGTATCGCAGTGACCGGTTACGGTATGGTGCTGGGCGGCATCGTCCTTTCCCTTCTCACCAGAGTCTGGACCATGGACTTCACACCGGATTACCGGTTTTTCCTTGCCTTCGGCGCCATCGTGGTGCTGGGAACTGCCCTTTCCTTCTCCATGTTTCTGAAAGGCGTTGCTATGATTGGTCCGGTGAAAGCCAGTCTCATTGCCAGCATCGAGCCGGTGGCGGCCACGGTTTTCATGATTCTCTGGCTGAAGGTTCCGTTTCAGCTTATGGACCTGGCAGGTTTCCTGTGCATCTTCGTCACAGTCTTCCTGCTGCTGAAAAAAGAGAAGGACTGAAAACTGTGGAAAAAACCACGTTTTTATGGTATACTTCTTTTAACTGTTTGACACAGAACGCACACAATGTGACGGTATGATAACAGTAATAAAAAACGGAAATGGCCGGGCGAGTGGATTTTGCCCGGAGAGATAGACGAAAAAAGAAAACAGGAGGAACAGGAATGTATAAGATTTTAGTCGTTGACGACGAACCGAAGATCCGTGAGGTCATCAAAGAGTATGCCGAATTCAGCGGCTACGAAGTGACCGAGGCAGAGGACGGCATGAGTGCGGTCGGTCTCTGCAAGCTGAACGATTACGACCTGATCATCATGGACATCATGATGCCGAAGCTGGACGGATACTCTGCATGCAAGGAGATCCGAAAAATCAAGGACGTTCCGATCATCATGCTTTCTGCAAGGGGTGAGGAGTACGATAAGCTCTTCGGCTTCGAGCTGGGCATCGATGATTACGTGGTGAAGCCGTTCAGCCCGAAGGAGCTGATGGCCAGAGTCAATGCGGTGCTGTCCAGAAGAAACGGCGCAGCGCAGCCTGCACAGAACGTGATGAAATTCAAGGGGCTGGAGATCAACATCGCTGCCAGAACCGTCACCGTAGACGGAAAGAAAGTGGATCTGACACCGAAAGAATATGAGCTGCTGTTCTATCTGGTGGAAAATAAGAATATCGCCTTGTCCCGGGACAAGCTGCTTTCGGACATCTGGGGCTATGATTTCTTCGGCGACGACCGGACCATCGACACCCACATCAAGAATCTCCGGAACAATCTGGGGCCTTACCGGGATTTCATCGTCACATTAAGAGGGGTAGGTTATAAGTTTGAGTTCGAAGGTTAGATTCGATTTTAAGAGCATCCGCTTTCGGCTGTGGATGTACTTTCTCGGATTCAGTGTGGTGGCATTCCTGCTGATCTGGTTTCTGCAGATTTATTTTCTCAATAATTCCTACGAGACCATGAAGACCAAAGAGGTCAGCCGGGTGGCATCCATGATTTCCCGCGCCTATCAGCAGGGGGATGAGAACCTGACCACCAGCATTCAGGAGCTTTC
>JBJESY010000094.1:0-4176 GCA_051883035.1 Anaerovoracaceae bacterium
CTGAAGCTCCGCCGAAAAGAGTTCGGCATGTACCTGACCCTGGGCATGACCCGGCGAAACATTCAGACCCTGTTTGTCTGCGAGACCTGGATTCTCTCAGCGTTGGCGCTGCTGGCCGGCATGGGCATCGGCCTGGTGCTGTATCAGCTGGCGGTGGCGCTCTTTGCCTCCATTCTGGAGATTCCGTTTACAGTATCTGCCTACTCCGCAAAGGGCATTCTGATTACGGTGGCGGTGAGTCTGGCTTTGTTTCTTCTGTCATCGCTGGCTTCTTTGCGGTATCTGAAAAAAGTCACGGTGACGGAGCTTCTGAAAGAAGAGCCTGCCGAAAAAACCGAGAAACATCCGGTGCTCTGGTGCGGCCTGTCGCTGGTGGCCCTGGGAGGGTTGACTGCAAGTCTGATTATCACCTATCAGTCGCTGATGGCGGCCTTCCGGGCAGAAGAGAGCATGGGACTGATGGTCATGCTGGTGGTGGACCTGGTTATGGTGTTTCTGGCCCACTTCACGTTGTCCAGAACTCTGGCGGGGCTGCTGCTGCGGAGCCGGAAACTGAAAAGCCGGGGGACCAATACGGTGGTTCTGCGGGGGCTTTCGGGGAAGATGACCATGAACTCACTGCTGATCGGCGCTCTGGCCACCCTGCTGGTGTTTGCCATCGCCATGTCCAATGTAGCCATGGGCGAAAAAATCCACTCCCGTTACAGCCTGGATCTGGACTGTCCGTATGATGTGCAGGCCATGTTTGACCTTTCGGAAGAACATGGGATTTCCATGGAAGAGGGAAAAGCGATCATTGAAACATACAGTCCCATCACAGAGGAATATCAATTCCGGCTCTACACCACCGGTGAAACCACCATCTGCAGCAGCATCGAGGGATATGACATCATGGAGTGGACCGACACCTTCATGCCTCTGAGCCAGTTCAATGCACTGCTGACCGGCTGCGGCCGTCAGCCGATTACTCTGGAAAACCAGTACATGGTAGTCGCCGCAGCGCCGCAAATCTGCGATTCCGATTTTTCGGAAAAAAAAGTTACCTTAAACGGAGAGACATACACCTGGGCCGAAAGCAGCGCCGGCTGGCCGGATTTTGTTCGGAAATGGTTCTATTTCGTCGTGCCGGATGAGGCGGTCCTGGATATGACCGTGTCCGACCAATGCGCCGTCTACACGTTGGAAAACCACCGCCCTGACGCCCAGGCCCTGGTGGACGACCTGATCTATTACCGGGAAACGGAAGACGGGGTGGAGGACGCCAGCGATTACCGGGTCCGGGAATATTACCGGCTGTACGCAAACGCCAATGCGGGGACCCTGATCATCGGGACGCTGTACGTGGCCACCGTTTTCGTGTGCATGGCTCTGGCGATTTTATCCATCAAAATCCTCTCAACCCTGCCGGATGAGCGGAGGCGGTTTGCGGTGCTCTATCGTCTGGGTGCGGATGAAACCATGCAGAAAAAAGCGCTTTTGCAGCAGACGGGCGCCTTCTTCCTGATGCCGTTTGCACTGCCGCTGCTGCTGACGGTGCCGTTCGGGCTGATTTTTGGGAAAGTCTATGAGATCTGGAATTTCACAGGTCTGCGCGGGCAGCATGCCATGTTCATTGCCCTGCTGATCTCCCTGACGGTGGCTGGGGTGTACGCCCTGTACTTCCTGATTACGTACCGGATCGCCTGCGATCACGTGATCTGCCGCAGCGGATCCGCCGAGGCATGAGGCACGAGCCCGAGCCAGAGTCAGACATAGAGCCCGAGCCAGAGTCAGACATAGAGCCCGAGCCAGACACAGAAATGAAAATGGCATCTGTACAGAAGGCGGCGGAACCTGTATAATAGGAACATAGAAAAATGATCACGCGGGCTGCATCATAGGAGGGTGAAATGGGCTACATAAGGCAAATCGAAAGAAAAGAAATGTTATATTGTGCACTGTGTGAGAATGCACCATGTACACAGGCATGCGGGAAAGTGGACTGCGGCAGTGCTCTGCGCAGTATCTGGTTTGACAACGAGGATGGGGCTGCCGCGAAACTTCCGAAAAATCTGCCTTGTACAGATTGTGCCGCACCGTGTGAAGATGCCTGCATCCGCCAGGGAAAGGTGGCCGTCAGGGAGTTGATGCAGAGACTGCATGACCTTCCGATGGAGGAAGGGTGCCATGATCCGGAGACAATTGCAAAGCTTCGCACGAATCTCTGCGGGATTCCTTTGGAAAATCCATTCCTTCTGTCTTCCTCTGTGGTGGCAAGCACGTATGATATGTGTGCAAGGGCTTTCGACATGGGCTGGGCAGGCGCGGCCTTCAAGACGATCAGCTTTCTTGATATTCATGAGGCTTCCCCGCGCTTTTCTGCCATTCGGGGCGATAATGGAAGCCTGATCGGATTCAAAAATATTGAGCAGCTTTCGGATCATGCATTGACCGAGAATATGGAAATCTTCGCGAAATTGAAAAAGAACTATCCGAATAAATTTCTCCTGGTTTCCATTATGGGAAGAAATGAAGAGGAGTGGGCGGCTCTGGCAAAAATGGCGCAGGATGCCGGTGCGGATGCGCTGGAACTGAATTTCTCCTGCCCGAATATGACCGAAGACGGAACCGGCTCGGATGTCGGACAGATTCCGGAGCTGGTCGAAACATATACGGCTGCAGTGCGAAACGCCTGCAGCATTCCGATTCTGGCGAAATTGACGCCAAATGTTGCGGAAATGTCATCGGCAGGACTTGCAGCGAAACGGGGCGGTGCGGACGGACTGGCCGCCATCAACACCATAAAGAGCATCGTTTCCGTCAATCCACACACGTATGTTTCCGCTCCGTCTGTGCGGGGTGCTTCCTCTGTGGGAGGGTATTCCGGTGCAGCAGTGAAACCGATTGCTCTTCGCTTTATTGAGGAACTTTCCGGAAATCCGGAGCTGAAAGGAATGCACATAAGCGGTATGGGCGGCGTGGAGACCTGGAAGGATGCGCTGGAATTTATGCTCCTGGGTGCCGGAACTGTGCAGATTACCACTGCAGTGATGCAGTATGGCTATCGGATCATTGACGATCTGATCGATGGCATGCTGGGCTATCTCAATGAAAAGGGATTCGGCAGTGTGGATGAGCTGGTGGGTCTGGGCGTGGATTCGGTGATAGAAACGCAGGATCTGGAGCGAGACACCGTTGTATATCCGAAGTTTGTTCGAAAGAACTGTATCGGCTGCGGCCGCTGCGCCATTTCCTGCAGCGACGGAGGCCATCAGGCAATTCGTTTTGGGGATGACAGGAAGCCGGTTCTGGATCCGAAAAAATGTGTGGGCTGTCATCTGTGTATTTTGATTTGCCCGGAAAGGGCCATTGTGCCGGCAGCCAGACGAATTTGAGTCTCATTTTGTCTTTGACAGGAATATTTTGCGAAGAAAAGAAATTCGAAGGTGAGTGTATATTATGAGAGAAAACGGGACAATTTGGAAGCGCATCATTCCTGCAAGTATTTTGCTGGTTTGTATTATCGCAAGCTTTGCGATGTTCTTAAATGTGAACCGACGGATGACGGTGTCCAGAAACGCCAGCTACGTGGAGGATGCGGCAACGCAGACGGCCAAGCGAATCGAAGAGCTGCTTGTGGGTGCGGAGAACAGCATCCGCGCCATTGCCCATCTGTACGGGCAGACCATGGATTCTGCGCGGCTGGATCTCGAAACACTGCAGAAAATGGTGGACGACACACCGTTTGATTATATCGGCGTCGTGGGGACGGACGGTATTTATACCGATAACCGCGGCAAACAGGCGAAGGTATCGGACCGGTTCTATTATCAGGATGGAATGGCAGGCAATTCCGGGATGGATATTATCTTCAACGGCAGGCTTGCCCACGAAAATCTGATGATTTTTTATGCACCGCTGCGGCATGATGGAGAGGTCGTGGGTGTTCTTACCGGCCGTTATGGTGAGAGCCAGATGCGGGAAATCATCGGGGCTACCTATTTCGAGGAGCCGGCCATGACCTATCTGTGCCTGACCGACGGGACGGTATTTTCCGGTTCCAATGAGAATGACGCACCGGAAAACATCCTGACTGCACTGCGGGAAGCAGATGGTGTGGACGAGGAAACACTGACAACCTTGGAGGATGCACTGAAAAATGGTCACTCCGAAAGTCTGACCTACACAAGTAAGCAG
>JBJESY010000095.1:0-4155 GCA_051883035.1 Anaerovoracaceae bacterium
AGGGCAGTGGAGAGTTACGATATCCGAAGTGACTGCGGCTTCGGCATCCCGGCTGTATACGTTGACTTTCATACCGAAGGCTTCTGCAATGGCGCCGACTTTTCGGCCGATATTGCCGTATCCGATGATGCCCAGAGACTTACCGGACAGCTGCATGATGGGACGCTTCACCATGCAGAAATCGGCGGAGCGGCTCCATTCCCCTGCCTGCACAGCCTCGTTGTGGAGGCCCACCGCATTGGTGATTTCCAGCAGCAGTGCGAAGGTATGCTGTGCCACCGCGTCGGTGGAGTAAGCCGGAATGTTGCAGACGGCAATTCCGCGTTCTCTCGCTGCATCCAGATCCACATTATCATAGCCGGTTGCCAGCATGCCGATGAATTTCAGATTGGGACAGGCATCCATCACTTCCGCGGTCATTTTGCATTTACTGAGAAAAGCGACAGGTGCATCACCGATGACAGAAACCACCTGATCATGCGGCGTTCTCCCATGTACCTCCAATTCTCCCATTTCGGAAAGTGCTTTCCAAGATAAATCGTTCTGGGTGATGGTTGCCCCGTCGAGAATGACAATCTTCATATATAGAAATCCTCCTGCGAATATATTTAGCTGGGAATAGTGTAACAGAAAGTCGCAGGCAAGTACACAGATTTTTTTGAATTCCCGCCATTTCTGTGGTATACTATACTTTATGTAAATGAATGAGATACGAGGTGGATTATGCGAACAGACGGAAGAGAAAACGGCCAGCTGCGGCCTGTAAAAATAACGAATCATTATCTGATGAGCCCGCAGGGTTCGGTGCTGATTGAAATGGGAAATACAAAGGTCATCTGCACCGCGTCGGTGGAAAACTCCACGGCACGGCATCTGACAGGTACCGGACAGGGCTGGGTAACGGCGGAATACGGTATGCTGCCGGGCTCCACCGGAACCAGAAAGAAACGGGATAAGGGCGGCAAGCAGGATGGTCGGTCTGTGGAAATCCAGCGGCTTATCGGCCGGGCGCTGCGCTCTGTGGTGGATATGAAGAAGCTGGGTGAGAGAACCATCTGGATCGACTGCGATGTGATTCAGGCGGACGGCGGTACGAGAACGGCCTCCATCACCGGGGCATTTGTGGCCATGGTGGAGGCGATGAAATGGATGAAGCAGCAGGGCATGATCGAGGAAATCCCTGTGACGGCACAGGTTTCCGCCGTCAGCGTAGGCATGGTAGGGGAGGAACGAATTCTGGACCTCTGCTATGCAGAGGACTCTCATGCCAAAGTGGATATGAACGTGGTTATGACCGATCAAGGGGAGTTCATCGAAGTCCAGGGAACGGGAGAAGAGTGCCCGTTTACCCGGGAGGATCTTTCGGCGCTGCTGGAGCTGGCCGAGGCAGGCTGCAGACAGCTGCATCAGGTGCAGAAGGCAATCATCGGTGAAATCACAGAAGAATAAGCAGTGGGATAAGGAGAAGATAATTATGGCAGTCATTGTGGCAGCATCCAAGAACAAGCATAAAATCAAAGAAATCGAAGCCATCACGAAGAAGTTCGGCATGCATGTAATCCCGAGAAATGAGGCGGGTGTGCCGGATGAGATCGAGATTGAAGAGGATGGGGAAACCTTTGAGGAAAATTCCCTGAAGAAGGCCCGGGGCATCATGGAAATCTGCGGGCAGACCACCATTGCAGACGATTCCGGGCTGATGGTAGACTATCTGGGCGGTGCACCGGGCGTCTACTCAGCACGTTTTGCGGGGGAAGACGGAAATGACGAAAAGAACAATCAGAAGCTGATCCATCTGCTGGAAGAAGTTCCGCCAAAAGAAAAGACAGCGAAGTTTGTCTCTGTCATTACGCTGATTTTCCCGGACGGAGAGACCATCGTGGCGCGGGGCGAGTGCCCGGGACGCATCATCGATCAGCCGGTGGGTGAAAACGGCTTCGGTTATGACCCGCTGTTTGTACCGGATGGATATAACAAGACTTTCGCACAGCTGACGGCGGAGGAGAAAAATCAGATCAGCCATCGCGCCCGTGCACTGCAGGAGCTGGAACGGCAGCTGCTGGCGCGAAATGCGGGGAAATAAAGCGGAGAAATAAGGAGTGTTTCTTTGAAAAAGGTGAAGGAAATGACCCGGAAACGTGTGAAACGTATGGTAATCCTGGGATTCCAAAAATTGAGCGATCCGTATTATCAGGGGGCAGCGGCAGAAATCGCCTTCTATTTTCTGCTGTCCATCGTACCGACGCTGATTCTGCTTTCCCAGCTCCTGGGCCTGTTTTCTGTTTCGCTGGACGGGATTCGGGAATGGCTCAATATGGATATGATTCAGGTGGAGGGTGCGGACATGATTCTGTCTCTTCTGGATTATTCCCCTTCCGGCGTCAACAGCGTATTTCTGGCCGTAACCGCAGTCTGGGCTGCATCCAGGGCCCAGTTTGCCATGCTGCGAATCACCAACTATACGCTGACGGATGGCATTTCCACAGGAAAAGGCTATGTACGGGACCGGATCCGGTCCCTGAAGACGGTGGTTATCACCGTGTTTACCATCGGATTTTCTCTGGTGATTCTGGTCTACGGCGAGCTGATTCTGAAGCTGGTGTTCGGTATCGTGGTGGGAAGTGAAATCGCCGAAAAAACCTGGGTGATGATCCGCTGGCCCATTGCGGCAGGCCTGTATTTCCTCATGATCTCCTATAACTACTATGTGCTGCCGACCCACCGGGTTCCGTACCGGGCTGTGGTGCCGGGCAGTGTCTTTGCATCCATCGGTCTGATGGCGGTGACTTGGGCCTACTCCATCTATACCAGCGTGTCGTCCGGTTACGATATTCTTTATGGGTCCTTTTCCAACTTCGTGGCCCTCATGTTCTGGTTCTATCTGCTTTCGTGGGTTCTGTTCCTCGGAGTGATTCTGAACAAAGTCTGGTGGGACTCCCGGTTCATTCCGGAGGAGTAAGGAGTATGGCCTACCCCAGGCTCACATCCAGAATCATCATCACCAGAAAACCGGCGATGAAGCCAAGAGTGGCGGTTTTGTCATTCTGGCAGACTCTGGCTTCCGGCAGCAGCTCCTGAATGACCACATAGATCATGGTGCCTGCGGCGAAGGCCAGCAGCAGGGGCATGAACGGGGTGATGAGGGCCGCCAGTACGGCTGCCAGCACGCCGAACACCGGCTCCACCACGGCGGACATGGAGCCCAGACAAAAGGCTTTTTTCTTTCCGATTCCATTCTGTATCAGCGGCAGGGCTACTGCCGTACCTTCCGGATAGTTCTGAATTCCGATTCCCAGTGCCAGGGCAACGGCACCGGAAAACAGGGAGGCGTTTCCCGGGTCGCTCATGGCCATGGCAAATGCCAGCCCCACGGCCATGCCTTCGGGGATGTTGTGTATGGTGATGGCGGTGATCAGCATCAGGGTGCTTTTTTTCAGTTCGCCGTTTCTGCCGCAATCCGCCGTGGCTTTCGAATCCGCCGTGGCTTTTGAATCCGCCGGGCAGCCGGATTTTGCCGGGCAGTCGGATTTTGTCGGATTGCTCCGTTTCGCCCAGAAGCGCTGCAGCAGACCGTCGGCCGCCAGCAGGGCAAGCACGCCCAGCAGGAATCCGCCGGTCATGACCAGCCAGCTGATCTGGCCCAGAAGCTCTGCCCGTTCGATACCGGGGAGCAGCAGAGACCAGACGGAAGCAGCGACCATGACACCGCCGGCGAAGCCCAGAAATGCACACTGGACCTGCGCACCGATCTCCCGCTTCACCCAGAATACGTTCAGCGCACCCAGCGCAGTCACGGAAAATGTAAACAGGGTTCCGAGGAACGCCCATAGTATTCCATCCATCATAGATCTTCCTTTCTAACAGCGTCTGTAATCTGTCTGAAATATGTCAGCGTAAACTGCATCAGCATGATATACTATGATGAATCTGCTGTGAAGGTTCCGCCGCAGTACTTGCAAATTCTGGGGAAAAAGAGTAAAATAGGAGGCGTATCAAGAGAAAAAAGGGGATTGAAAATGGACAAGAAATTACTGATTATCATGAACCCGAGATCCGGTACCATGCGCGCAAACAAGCATCTGACGGAAATCGTGGAGGTTTTCGTGGAGCAGGGGTATCTGCCTACGACACTGGTAACCACCAAACAGGGAGACG
>JBJESY010000096.1:0-4154 GCA_051883035.1 Anaerovoracaceae bacterium
GCTGCTGCACCCGTTCATGCCGTTCATCACGGAAGAAATCTGGTCCTTCCTGCCGCACGGTGAAGAACAGAAAGACAATCCGAACAACTATCTGATCCGTGCTGCCTGGCCTGTGGCAAGCGCAGGCTGCTGTTTCCCTGCACAGGAAGCTACCCTGGAAATGGCTATGGACGCCATCCGTGCCATCCGTAACATTCGTGCGGAAGCAGAAGCTGCACCGAGCAGAAAGCTCCACGCCATCATTCTGGCTGAAGGTGAAAAGGCTGCCCGGATCCAGGCCGGTGAACGGTATATCAAGAACCTGGCGAACATCACCGAAATCCGGTTTACCGCTTCGAAGGCAGAAGTGCCGGAAGATGTCATGTCTGCAGTAATCGACGGTGCGGAAATCTATATTCCGCTGGATGACCTGGTGGATTATCAGGCAGAAATGGATCGTCTGAAGAAGGAAAAGAAGCGTCTGGAAGGCGAAGTAGAGCGGGTTGTGAAGAAGCTGTCCAACCAGGGCTTCATCAGCAAGGCACCGGAAAAGGTCATCAACGAAGAAAAAGAAAAACAGGTGAAATACGAAGAAATGCTGGCGAAGGTAACCGCTCGTCTGGAGCTGGTATCTGCCAAGGTGAACGGATAATGGCAGGCGTGAAGGTCTACGAGGACCTGGGAAAGGCGGCGGCTTCGGCTTCTGAAGTCGCAGCCGGTGCCATTACGAAAATCCATGCCTTCGAAAAATTCGGCAGCATCCTGGGACTGGAACGGATGAACGTGCTGCTGGAACTGCTGGGCAATCCTCAGGAGGACCTGAAGGTCCTCCATGTGGCCGGCACCAACGGCAAAGGGTCCATCTGCCGCTATCTTTATTGCGCCCTGCAGGCGGCAGGCTACAAGACGGGACTGTACATCTCTCCGTACATCGAAGTGTTCAACGAGCGGATTGAAGCAGGGGGAAGCTATATCAGCGATGAAGATCTGGCTGTATATACCGACCGGGTTCTGGAAAAAGTAAAGATCATGGAAGCATCCGGCCAGCAGAGTCCGACGGAATTTGAAGTCATCACAGCAGTGGCTTTCCTGTATTTCAAAGAGCAGAACTGTGACTATGTGGTGCTGGAAGTCGGCCTGGGAGGCAGAGGGGATTCCACCAATGTGTGTAAGGAGCCTCTGATTTCGGTGATTGCATCCATCTCATTTGATCATATGGACCGGCTGGGGAATACCCTGGCAGAGATCGCCGGGGAGAAGGCGGGTATCATCAAGGACGGCTGTCCGGTGGTGACCAGCTGCGAATCAGAGGAAGCACTGGAAGTGATCCGTGCAGCCGCAGAGGAACACCAGAGCATGTACACGGAAACCCGCCATGTACCATATACCATTCAAAAAGAAAGCCTGACGGGTTATACGTTTGATGTGGATTTTCAGGGGGTGGAATTTCGTGACCTGGAAATCTCCATGACCGGGGAGCATCAGATTAAAAATGCGGTGGCAGCACTGGCTGCCCTGTGTATTCTGGAAGAACGGGGGGAGATCGACCTGCCGAGAACAGCACTTTACGAAGGCTTCAAGGCCGCGAAACAGCCGGGACGGCTGGAAGTGCTTTCCGGAGAAACACTGACCGGAGGAACACTGGCTGGAGAAGCGCCGACTGGAGGCGATGAAGCAAAGCCGCTGGTGATTCTGGACGGCGCCCACAATCAGGATGGCGCCAGAGTGCTGAAGGCTGCCATGGAGAAATTCTGCAAGGAGAAAAAAATCCTCATGGTGACCGGCATGCTGGCAGACAAGGATGTAGAAGCCGTGACGGGATATTTCCGGCAGATTACAAAGGATTTCGTGGTGACGGAACCGGATAACCCGAGAAAAATGACGGCGCAGGCTCTGGCATACCATATGGAAAGGCATGGGGCAAGATGCACTCAGGAAGCTGATCTGGAACAGGCCTGCAGGGCAGCGCTGCAGCGGGCGGACCGGGAAGGGTTTGACGTGGTGCTCTTTGCCGGATCCCTTTATCTGATTGGGGCAGTACGGGGAATTCTCCGCCGTCTTTTGGAGGAAAAACAGATATGATGAAAGTCAGAATGGAAAGTACAACAGAATATGAGCGGCTGGTGAAATTTTTCATCCAGCAGGGTCTGGAGTACGATGAGGACGAAAAGGATTTCAGCAATGTGCTTCACGCCTGGAAAATCACCCAGACCGGGGATTATCTGGTGGCAGGCTGCATCCTCATCAAGGAGGAAGGCCATTTCGTGGTGCAGGGCATCGCAGTGGATCCGGTGCTGCGGAAGATGGGGCTGGGAAAGGTGCTGATGAAAAAAGCTCTGGAAGAAGCCAGAAGTCTGGGCGCGAAAGAACTGCTGCTGGTGGCCAGAAAGCCGGGATTTTATAAAAAACTGAATTTTACCGTGGTTCCGCCGGAAGAAGCACCGCAGATTTTTGACTGTCTGGGATGTCCGCAGTTTCAGACAGAGTGCTTCCCGGAGATCATGAAATATGAGATTCCGGCAGAAGGCCCTGTACTGAGAGAGGCGGGAGCCGGGAAATGAGTGAAATGCGTGATTTGCATGGGCTGAAAGGCATGAAAGGTCTGCTCAATGTGGAGTACGGCAGCATCCACGCGTTTTACTGGATGGCCTATGGGGCGGTGGCAAGCTTCGCGTCGGTGTTCCTTCTGGGAAGAGGGTATTCCAATACGGATATCGGAATGATTTTCGCGGTGGGAAGCGTGCTGGCGGTGTTTTTGCAGCCGGTGCTGGCCGATGTGGCAGACCGGTCCAGGAAACTGTCCCTGATCGGCGTGTCACAGCTGGTGCTGGCGGTGATCATGGTGCTGACTCTGGGTTTGTTTCTTCTGCGGGAAAAGTCCATGGCCCTGGCTGTGGTCTATGTACTGATTCTGGCAGGAAACGCCGCGCTGCAGCCGTTGTTTAATTCCCTGTGCTTCAAGCTTTCGGAAAGCGGAATCCATATCAACTTCGGCGTCTGCCGCAGCTTCGGTTCCCTGGCCTATTCCATCCTGGTCATGTTCCTCGGAACCCTGGCAGAGGAAAAGGGTATTCTGGTTCTGCCGGTGACCGGAGAGCTGGTGATGATCCTGAATCTGATCAGTCTGGTGCTGGTGGCATATCATTTTCGGAAGTCCTGCGGTGCGAGGAAAAACGCCGGAGACACCGGTGCCGAAGAATGTAAAACGCTGCCGGAAAACAAGCCAGAAGAAGAAATCAACCTGCTCCAGTTTGGCCGCCGCAATAGGATGTTCTTCCTCATGACCATCGGTGTGCTGGGCATCTATTTCGGCAACGGCGTGCTGAACAATTTCATGCTGCAGGTGATTACACCACTTGGGGGAGACAGTGAGGATATGGGACGGATCTTTTCCGTCATGGCGTTCCTCGAAATCCCGACCATGGTGTTGTTTGAACAGATCAACCGGAAGTTTTCCTGTCAGTTCCTTTTAAAAGTTGCATCGGTAGCTTTCGTGGTGAAGACTACCATGATATGGCTGGCAGACTCCGTGACGGCCGTCATGCTGGCACAGGGACTGCAGCTGTTCTCCTTCGCTTTGTTTCTGCCCGCCATGGTGCATTTCATCGATCAGACCATGCACCGGGGCGAAGCGGTAAAAGGACAGGCGCTGTACACGGCCATGATCACGGTGGCATCGGTGATCTGCAGCCTGCTGGGCGGTGTGATCCTGGACCTGTATGGTGCAGGGAGGCTGATGATGATATCTACCTTGCTGACGGCTGCGGGGGCGGTGATTATCTCTCTGACCATTGGCAGAATCCATACGAAAAAAGAAGAAACCATCGGGCTGTCCGCATAGGACGGCCTTTTTCTTTTCAGGAATACTTTCCGTCATCCTTCATAGAATGTAGAGACACTAAAAACGCAGGAGGAGAATATGGAAAGTAATATTGCGGAGCTGTGCGGAATCGTCATGTCGGAACTGGAATTCAGTCACAAAACCTATGGAGAAGTGTTCTATACCTTCGTACTGGGTGTACAGCGGCGAAGCGGCTACGTCGACGAGCTCAATGTAATGGTATCCGAGCGGCTGATTTACGACAATCCTCCCCACCGGAACCAGTTTCTGGAGATAAAGGGCCAGATCCGGACATACAACGAGATAGCAGAAGGAAAAAACAAGCTGAATGTGG
>JBJESY010000097.1:0-4151 GCA_051883035.1 Anaerovoracaceae bacterium
CTGGACAAAATCCGCGAGATGGCACCGTCCGGCATCATTTTCACCGGCGGCCCCAACAGCGTGTACGGCGATGACTCCCCGCAGGCCGACCCTGAAATTTTCAAGCTGGGCATCCCCGTGCTGGGAATCTGCTACGGCGCGCAGCTGCTGGCCCATCAGATGGGCGGCGAGGTGGCCACTGCACCGGTCAGCGAATACGGCCGGACCGAAGTGACCATCGACGACCGCAGCGGACTGCTGGCCGGTCTGGGCCTGGGCGGTCCGGAAACCACCGGCTGCGGCACCGTGGGCAACACCATCATGTGGATGAGCCACACCGACTATATCAAAGAAGTTCCGGCAGGCTTTCATGTGACGGCCCACACACCGGTCTGCCCGGTGGCCGCTATGGAAAATCCGTCGGCAGGGCTTTATGCAGTCCAGTTCCACCCGGAAGTCATGCATTCCGTGGAGGGATTTAAGATTTTGCAGAATTTCGTGCTGAAGGTCTGCGGATGCAGCGGAGACTGGAAGATGGACAGCTTCGTGGAGACCACCATCCGGGAAATCCGCGAAAAAGTGGGCGACGGCAAAGTGCTTTGCGCCCTGTCCGGCGGCGTGGATTCCTCCGTGGCCGCAGTGCTCCTGTCCAAAGCGGTAGGCAAGCAGCTGACCTGCGTGTTCGTAGATCACGGCCTGCTCCGAAAGAACGAAGGCGACGAAGTGGAAGCCGTGTTCGGACCGGAAGGCCCGTACGATCTGAACTTTATCCGGGTCAACGCCCAGCAGCGTTTCTATGACAAGCTTGCCGGCGTCACCGAACCGGAAGCCAAGCGGAAGATCATCGGCGAGGAATTCATCCGCGTGTTTGAAGAGGAAGCGAAAAAAATCGGCGCTGTGGACTTCCTGGTGCAGGGCACCATTTATCCGGACGTCATCGAGTCCGGTCTGGGCAAGTCCGCAGTCATCAAGTCCCACCACAACGTGGGCGGTCTGCCGGACTATGTGGACTTCAAAGAAATCATCGAACCGCTGCGGATGCTGTTCAAGGATGAAGTGCGCCGCGCCGGTCTGGAACTGGGCATTCCGGAATACCTGGTATTCCGTCAGCCGTTCCCTGGCCCTGGTCTGGGCATCCGGATCATCGGCGAGGTCACCGAAGAAAAGGTGAAGATCGTGCAGGATGCGGACTATATCTACCGGGAAGAAATCGCAAAGGCCGGTCTGGATAAGTCCATTAACCAGTACTTCGCCGCGCTGACCAACATGCGGTCCGTCGGTGTCATGGGCGACTTCCGTACCTACGATTATGCCATCGCCCTCCGCGCCGTAACCACCAGCGACTTCATGACCGCCGAAGCAGCCCACCTGCCGTGGGATCTGATCGACCGGGTCACCACCCGCATCGTCAACGAAGTGGATCACGTGAACCGCGTATTCTACGACTGCACGGGCAAGCCGCCTGGAACGATCGAGCTTGAATAGTATATAAAGCCCAGAACCCTTGAAATTTCAAGGGTTCTGTTTTTGTTTGACGACAAACTGACGAAAAAAATTCCACCCGCTGCAAGAGAATGATTCCACCTTGGTGGTATTTCAAATCTGCCCTGTTTCTGCTAAGGTATAAGCAGAATTATACTTCTATACATTTCACAAAAAAAGTAATATAATATAGATAATACGCACAATCATACGCTTTTTCGGGAAAAAGACGGAAGAAACGACATGGAAACGAAACAGAACAGAAATCACTTTGCAAAATCCGCACCGCTGGCGATTCTGGCGGTCATCCTTGCGGCCCTTTGTCTGACGGTGGTGATGACGCCGCTTTATACGCTGGACGCCATGCTTTGCGACAAGCTGTATACGAAGATGGAGGGCGTCAAGAGGGACATCCGGATCATTACCATCGACGAAGAGACACTGGAGGAATACGGCAGCTTTACGACCTGGTCCAGAGAGAAAACTGCAGACCTGGTGGAGTTGTTATGCGCAGATGAGGAGGCCTCTCCCGCAGTGATCGGCCTCGATTTCCTCTTTACGGGAGAACGGGATACGGAAACAGACGAGCGGCTGGCTGCAGCATGCAGCAGGGCCTGCCCGATTGTTTTTGCGTCCAATGTGGTATACCGGGGCGCGACGAAACAGGACGAAAACGGAGAAATCTATTTCGACACATGGAATGTGGAGATGGTGGAGGAACCGTACGAAGCACTGAATCAGGTGGTGGAGAACGGATTTACCAATACCTACGTGGCCAGCGACGGCTGCATCCGGTATACCAAGCTGTATGAGACCTGCGCCGGAACGGAAACTGCCGAAACCGCTGCCGGGACCGCCGACGGAACCGGGAACGCTGCCGGGACCACCGGGACCACCGGAGCCGCCGAAACCACCGGGACCGCCGCCGCCGAAGCCGCCGGAAGTGATGCCGGCGTCATCGACAGCTTCGCCTGGAAGCTCTATACCATTTACGAAAATTTCCACGGCCGGGAGCCTGTGATGCCGGAGCTGAATGATGCAGGTCAGGTGAATTTCTTCTATTCCGGCCAGGTGGGCGAATTCTATCACGTCTCGCTGAAAAGTGTGCTGGACGGAACCGTTCCGGCCCGTGAGTTCAAAGACTGCATCGTCCTGGTGGGTGCTTACGCGCCGGGGTTCCAGGATGCCTATGTGGCAGCCGCCAGCCGCAGCAACCCGATGTACGGCGTGGAAATTCAGGCAAATATCGTACAGGCACTGATGGACGGAAAGACCGCCCTGCCGGTGCCGTCCTGGCTGTATCTGCTGATTGTCTGCCCGCTGATCGCAGTCTTTTTCCTGCTGGCCAGAAAGCAGAAGCTGATTCCGGTACTTCTGGAGAGCATCGTACTGATGGGTGTGCACCTGTTTGCAGGCAGAATGCTGGCTCTGAGCGGCCGGACCGTACCGCAGCTTTATTTCATCGCGGTGATCCTGCTTCTGATGGTGTATTTCGTCATCGAGAAATATTTCGGAGAAAAGCTCCGCCGGAAAAAAATGCTCTCCACCTTCCGGAAGTATGTGGCTTCCCAGGTGGTGGATCAGCTGGCGAAGGACGACAGCTTCAACCTGAAGCTGGGCGGTGAGAAACGAAATGTAGCCGTCCTGTTCGTGGACATCCGCGGATTCACGCCGCTGTCCGAAAGTCTGCAGCCGGAGCAGGTGGTGAACATACTCAATGAATATCTGGCTCTGACCACGTCCTGCATTTTGGGAAACAACGGAATGCTGGATAAATTCATCGGCGATGCCACCATGGCAGTCTTCAATGCGCCGTTTGATCTGGACGACTATGTGTTCCGCGCCGTGAAAGCCGCCGCAGACATGCGGGACGGCGCCAACGCGCTGGCCGAAAAGCTGCAGGCCCAGTTCGGCAAAAAAGTCAGCTTCGGCATCGGTGTCAACTGCGGGGAAGCGGTCGTGGGCAACATCGGCTGCGAGTTCCGAATGGACTATACCGCCATCGGTGATACGGTCAATACGGCGGCCCGTCTGGAAAGCCGTGCGGCTGCCGGAGAAATCCTCATCAGCAAGGCCGTTTATGAGCAGCTGCAGGGCAGGATTACTGCCGAAGAAGTGGGCGAAATGGAACTGAAAGGAAAGAGCCGGGCCGTGATGGTTTACCGGGTGCTGGAGATAAAGGAGGAGGCTGGAGAATTATGAACAGAAGCTGGCTGATCATTCCTGAATACGAACGGCTGGAGGAGTCGGCGGCACTGGCTGAGAAATACGGCGCCGCATTTGAATACAATGATTTTTTCGACCCGGCGGTTTACGAAAATCCGCAGGAAATCCAGCGGCGAATCGCCGCATACAAGAGCCTTGACCGGGACAGAAGCTGCGATACCATGCACGGAGCCTTCCTGGATGTGCTCTTTGTCAGCCGGGATCCCGTAATCCGGCAGCGAAGCAGGGCACTGGTAGAGCAGTCCTTTGAAATTGCCGGGCAGCTGGGCGTCCGGGGTGTGGTATTTCACACGGGGCTTCTGACCAGCCTCATAAAGTCGGAACCGTATATCAACCCGTGGCTCCGGGAAGCGGAAGCTTTCTGGCGGCAGATGGCGAAGAAATACAGCAGCCTGGATATCTTCATGGAAAACACCTTCGAGGACAGCCCCGATGTGCTCCTGCGGCTGAAAGAAAGCCTGTCG
>JBJESY010000098.1:0-4120 GCA_051883035.1 Anaerovoracaceae bacterium
AGGGAAATCACATAAGCCGGTCCTGTTGTAATCAGTGCATGCTTGATACCTGTCATCATATCAGTGTCCGTCACAGAAGAAGTAATAACCGGTGAATCGGATAACGGGGAAATCTTATCCCCGAAAAATGCACCAACCACGATGGCACCTGCTGCCGCTGCTTCCGGAATGCCCAGTCCCTGCGCCACACCCATACATGCCACACCGACTGTGGCCAGGGTGCCCCAGGAAGTTCCTGCACACACAGACATGAAAGTACAAAGCAAGCAGACGATTGGCAGGAACAGACCCGGAGTAATGATTTTCATTCCGTAATAAATCATAACTGGAACCGTACCGGCTGCCATCCAGGTAGATACCAGGGTTCCTACTGCAAGCAGAATCAACATGGCCACAATCATGGAAGCAATGGTTTCTTTGATGCTCTTCTGGATTTCATCATAGCCGATTCCAAAGGTCCATGCCATTGCTGCCAGAATCACACCGCCGCCTGCCAGAACAATTCGATTGTTCACTTTCAGCACTAATAATCCTACAATAATAACTGCAATTCCCACCGCAAGCATCAACAGTGCCTGCCATGGCTTTACGATTTTTTTCTGAGTTTCGGGATTCATTCTTTTCCTCCTGTACGTTACTGACAAAAGGTGCGCACGTTTGTCTCTCATTTAAACTACACTTTTCTATTAAGCAAAAGCTGTGCCAACGGTTTTCGCAGGAATATCGTTTTTTTATGGGATGATTTATTTTTTTGGGATGCTTTTCGTTTCTTGCCGAATTATCTGTTGATTTTATATGGTTTTTGTGATATATTCATAGTCATATTCACGGTTATTCTTTGAATTAACGTATTTTATGGGAGTTTTATGGGATGAAAAAGTTATTATTAGCGACAAAAGATCGCGTATCAAATGATCAGTATATTCATGAGCTCTTTTCTGTTTTCGCAGGTTTCCTCGAGATTGACGCTTACTGCTGGGAAATCGAGCAGGAACGACAGCTTCCGCGTGAAATCGCACCGCCGGACATTCTCGTGATGGGCAGTCCCTACAGTTTACCGGATGTAAGATTTTGTCTTCACCCAAACACAG
This sequence comes from Anaerovoracaceae bacterium, assembly GCA_051883035.1. Lineage (GTDB taxonomy): Bacteria > Bacillota > Clostridia > Peptostreptococcales > Anaerovoracaceae > RGIG7179. The sequence continues at coordinate 1,092 of JBJESY010000098.1, forward strand.
AAGTCATTCTCCTCTCTTTCACCTTTGAGAAAGAAGTCATACAAAAGTTGAAATCGCTTCCTGCCGGAACGGAAACCGTAACCTGTTTCAAATACAATTCCGAGGCACATCAGGCAGCGTTCGTTCTGCACGAGCTTGGGCTTCAAAATCTGAACCTGTACATCAATTACCCCAATAACAAGAATATGTTGGGAAAACAGATGGAGGTTGCACTGTACAGCGGAAGCCCCGAAAACGTACCGGACCATATTCGTACCGTCATTGATCTCGGCCCGATGCATTTGTCGTTAAACACGATTCTTGACATTTCCATGGCGGCAGGCATCATGAATGACGAATCGCTGGCCGGCAGGATTATACAGTACTGCAGCGGCCTCAGCCTGCCGAAGAATCACACTTCCTTCTTTTTCAACAATTCTTCCATGGCGTCTCTGTCGCTGAAAGCCGTTACGGACTGCATTGATTACGGCATGGTGATTCTGGATCAGGAAAACCAGATTATCAATTACAACGATCAGTTTCGAAAAATGTTTAAAATTCAGATGCAGATTGACGGAAAATCTCTCTATGCGATTCCGGAACTTGGAAAAATTGCCGGTGAAATTGTCGAGTCCGGCGAAACGAAGAACAGAATGGTGCTGTCTGCGAAAAAAGGCCAGCAGCTCCTCATGTCAAAAGAAAAGATAAACCGCGATAACCCGGATTTTGATATTTACCTCGTGTTGCTGAAAGATGTCACAGAAATCTCCCAGCTGGAAACTGCATTTCAGAAGCAGGCGCGAAAGCAGGGACATGTGGCGAAGCATACCTTTGACGAAATAAAGCATAAATCAGAAAAGATGCACATCCTGCTGGAACGCTGCCGCAAAATCGCTTCTGTGGATAAGCCGACTCTGATTGTCGGTGAAAGCGGTACAGGGAAAGAGCTCTTTGCCAGTTCCATTCACAATGCATCCGCACGAAGTCGATTCCCTTTCGTTGCCATTAACTGTGCCACTATTCCGGAAAATCTGCTGGAAAGCGAGCTGTTCGGATATGAAGATGGTGCCTTTACAGGCGCCAGAAAGGGCGGAAAAATCGGTCTCTTTCAAGCTGCCAATAAAGGAACGCTGTTCCTCGATGAAATTGGTGAACTATCCATGGAAATGCAGGCCAAACTTTTGAGAGTACTGGAGGAACGAGAGATTATGCGCGTCGGAGGGGATGAAATCATCAGCATTGACACGAGAATTATCGCTGCAACCAACCGGGATCTCCGCGTTCTGGTAGATGAAGGCAGGTTCCGTCTGGACCTATACTATCGTCTGAACACGCTGACCGTCAGCATCCCGCCGCTGCGTGAACGCATCCAGGATCTTCCTACGCTTTCCATGGCATTTGCAGAAAACGAACATTGCTGTAATATCGCTTTTTCTGACGAAGTCATGCGCTTTTTCATGTCCTACAACTGGCCGGGAAACATTCGCGAGCTGCGAAATTGTATTGAATACATGGTCAGCATCGGATCCAGCCCGTTTCAGATCAGTGATCTCCCGGACTACCTTTCTGCTGAATACCTTTCTCATGCCGATGCACCCGTTTTACAAGCAAACCTTTCCCTTGTACAATCCGAATCGGAGCGGAAGGAAATCACCGCAGTTCTGGAAGCTCTGAAGAGGCAGCCTCTTGGCCGAAGAGCACTGGCAGAGGCCCTTGCTATGGATTTCATGCCGATTTCTGAATATCGGCTTCGAAAAATATTAAAGGAGCTGCAGGCTAGCCACTGCATTTCTTTCGGTTCCGGACGTGCCGGCTGCCGCATCACAGAAAACGGACTTCACATGCTCCGGCAGCTCTCAAAGTAGATTTAAAAAATACCTGCGGGACGTTCCTTCTTTATCCCACAGGTATTGCTTTCTGTTATATTTCCGTATGGCATCTGCTGCAGACTACAGCTTCGCCGCCAGTTCTTCGATCTTTTTCAGCCGGTTGTTGATGCCGGATTTTTTCAGCGGCGGATCGCACAGTTCCCCCAGCGCCGATATAGATATGTACGGATTTTCCACCCGAAGGCGGGCCACCTCCTGCAGCTTCTCCGGAAGCCAGGCCAGTCCTCTGGTCTCCTCGATTTTTCGGATGGCATCCAGCTGCCGCATGGCCGCATCCACCGACCGGTCCAGATTGGCCGTATCGCAGTTGGCAATTCGCTTGGCGTCGCTGATCATGCTCTTCTTGATCCGGGTTTCTTCCATGCTGAAGACCTGGCTGGACGCACCCATAATGGCCAGAGTATCCCGGATATAGTCTGCCTTTTTCATGTAAACAATAAAGGAATTGCCGCGTTTCGCCACCTTGGCAGACAGATCCACGAAGGAATTGATCATCTTTTTCAGATCGTTTGCCAGAGTCTCGCTGTGACATACAAACTCCAGATGATAGCTTTTTTCCGGATCACTCATGGTTCCGTTTCCCATGAACAGACCCCGCAAATAGGCTTTCCGGCAGCACTTGGTCTTGATGATGCCGCTGTAGATACCGTCGCTGATATAGTTGTTGCCTTCCTTGATCAGCAAAATCCCCGTTTCTCTGAGAATCTGTTCGCTCAGGTTCTCTGGATCGATGGTGATGCTGTATGCGTAATGCCTGGTGTTTCTGCTCTTTCCCACAGCAGCACTTTCACCGATTTCCAGTCTGGTTTCGATGCCGAAGTATTCCTGGATCAGCTTTTTATAATGGCGGGCGATGGCAGGATTTTCTGTGGTGATCACAATCCGGAACTTGCCGCCTCCCGCCAGCCGGAGGCTTCCGGCCACGCGAAGGAATCCGGAGATCTCTGCCAGCTGGCAGCATTTTTTCTCCGGCTCGATCCGGGCCAGTTCATTTTTCGTTTCTGATGCAAATGACATGATCTATCAGATTTCTTCGTCTTCTTCCGGTTCGTCTTCCACTTCTTCCGGCACTGCGGTTTCCTTCAGCTCCGCATCTTCTGCCAGCTTCGGCTCATCCTTTCCGAACAGCTTCTTCATGACACGGTTGGTTCCCACCACCAG
>JBJESY010000099.1:0-4107 GCA_051883035.1 Anaerovoracaceae bacterium
AGGGAAAGATTCTGATAAGGAGTCTGACAAGGCTTCAGAGAAAGCAGAAGCAGAAAAAGCAGGCGCAGAGCAGGCGGCAGAACCGGTTGAAGAGGATGGTTCTGTGCCGACAGAAGGGTTTGCACTGCAGTTTGGCGCATTTTCCACCCGGGAGGCAGCAGAAAAACTGGCAGCTTCACTGAACAGTCAGGGAATTTCTGCGGAAATCGTAAAGGCGGATGATGTGTTTAAGGTTATCAGCCCTGTGGTGGATACGAAAGAGAAGGCACTGGATGGGCTGGAATCCCTGTCAGAGAAAGACGTGGAGGATGTCTTCGTTGCTTCCTTCGGATAGTCTGTCCGGAGAAATCTCCACTGGACAAACCGCACAGAACGGAAAAATATATAAGAGGAAACACCAGAAATGATACCACTGTCGACCAGAATGCGTCCGAATTGTCTGGAAGAATTCGTGGGTCAGGAACATTTTATGTATCCCGGCTCTCTGTTCTATAATTCCATAAAAAATAAGACTTTTGATTCTGCCATTTTTTTTGGCCCGTCCGGTACGGGAAAGACCACCCTGGCACGAATCATCGCACGGGAAATGGATGGAGAATTCCATGAAATCAATGCATCCGTCACGGGCACGAAAGAACTGAAAGAACTGCTGGACAACGCAAGAGTCCGGTTTTTTGGCTTGGAAAAGAAGACCACATATGTCTATATCGACGAGTTCCATCGGTGGAACAAGCTGCAGCAGGACTCCCTTCTGAAAGCACTGGAGGAGGGCGTCATCAAATTCATCGGCAGTACCACCGAGAACCCGTATTTTGCCGTGAACAACGCCATCATCAGCCGGGTGCGGAATATCTATGAATTCAAACGTCTCAGCCCGGAAAACCTGATGACCATCGCCAGGCGTGCGCTGGAGGATAAGAAAAAGGGCTTTGGGAACCTGCATATCTCCTGGGAAGAGGATGCGCTGGAACTGATTGGCAGCATGGCCAACGGCGATGCCAGAGTCACCCTTGACACCGTGGGATTCATCGTAGACAATCTGGGCGACGGGCAGACCATAACCAAAGAAATTGTGGCAGAAGCCATGCAGCGGAAGGTGGGCTTCTATGACAAGGGGGATGACAGATATAATCTGCTGTCAGCCCTGCAGAAATCTATTCGGGGAAGTGATCCAGATGCGGCAATTCACTATTTTGCCCGGCTGATTGACGGCGGAGCGGATATCCAGATGATCGGGCGCCGGCTGCTGGTGATCGCCAGTGAAGACATCGGCATGGCGTACCCGTCGGCCATTTCCATTGTGACAGCCTGCGTGCAGGCAGCCATGATGGTGGGACTTCCGGAGGCGGCGATCAATCTGAGTCAGGCGGTCATTTTGCTGGCTTCTGCGCCGAAATCCAATTCTGCTGTAGCAGCCTATCAGGCTGCGCTGTCAGACCTGAAAACGAAAAAGATCGATGATATTCCGGCACATCTGAAGGATGCCCATTATCAGGGTGCGAAAAAGCTGGGATATGGGAATACATATAAGTATCCGCACGCCTATGGTGGTTATGTGGACCAGCAGTACCTTCCGGACAATCTGGAGGCAGAAGGCGTGAAATACTATCAGCCGACGGAGAACGGCTCCGAGGCATCCTTTAAAAAATTTTTAGAAAGTCTGGAAAAAACCTATGAGAGAAATAAGAAGGGCTGAGAATTCAGGCTTCTGTTTTGGTGTGAAACGAGCCCTGATGAAAACAGAAGAACAAATCGAAAAAAAGGAAAACCGAACCATTTATACCTGTGGCCCGCTGATTCATAATAAATTTGTTACCGATGATCTGGCGCGGCGCGGTGTACGTATCATCGAAAATCTGGAAGATGCAAAAGAAGGTGATCTGGTCATCGTCCGGTCACATGGGGAACCGGCGGATTTTTTCGAGGAGGCAGAACGAAGAAACATTCATGTGGTCAATGCGACCTGTCCCTTTGTGAGCAAAATACACACCCTGGTGCGTCAGGCATGGGAGGAGGGCTATCAGGTCGTCATCGTGGGAGACAGGAACCATCCGGAGGTGCGCGGCATTGCCGGCTGGTGCGGCAATCAGGCCAGAATCGTGGCATCTGCACAGGAAGCAGACGCTTTGGAGGAGGACAACCTGTTCCTGGTGTGCCAGACGACGATCCGAAAAGAAACCCTGGAAGCAGTGACAAATGTTCTGCGTGAGAAGGGAAAGACCTTTACGGTTCGCAATACCATATGCAGCGCCACCACAGACCGGCAGAATGGCTGCATTGAACTGGCGAAGAAAAGTGATGCAATGGTAATTATTGGTGGAAGAGACAGTTCTAATACTAGAAAACTTTGGGAAATCTCAAAAAACTATTGCGAAAATAGCTATTTTGTCGAAAAAATAGAAGATTTACCATTGCAAGAATTGCGAAAATGTAATAAAATAGGTATTGCGGCAGGTGCATCGACACCTGAATGCGTAATTAAGGAGGTTATTGCTACCATGAGTGAAAACATCACTGAAATGAACATGCAGGACTTAATGGAAGATATCGAAAAATCATTAAGATTACCTAGAGTAGGCGAAACTGTTAACGGAAAGGTACACCAGGTTACTGAAAAAGAGATCATCGTTAACATGGGATGCAAAAAGGATGGAATTATTCCTAAAGAAGAAGTAACATTGGAAGGAGACCAGAAGCTAACAGATTTATTCCACGAAGGCGATGAAATCCAGGCGAAAGTCATCAAGACAGATGATGGTGACGGCGGCATCTTACTTTCTAAGAAGAAATTAGAAGTAAATGAACACTGGGGCGAAATCATCGATGCATTTGAGAATAAGTCGATTATCACCGTTAAGGTTGTAAAACAGGTGAATGGTGGCGTAATCGCTGCTTATAAAGAAGTTTCCGGCTTTATTCCTCTGTCACAGTTATCTGACAAGTATGTGGAAAATGCCGATGAATTTATGGGTCAGGAACTGGATGTCAAGATTACCAGAGTTGACCAGAAGAGAGGCAGAGCTGTATTCTCTCACAAGACTGTTCTTGCAGAAGAAAAGAAGAAAAAGCTGGATGAAATCTGGAGCAGTCTGCATGTAGACGATATCGTAGAAGGAACCGTTATGAGATTTACCGATTACGGTGCTTTCGTAGACCTGGGCGGTATCGACGGTTTACTGCACATCTCTGAAATTTCTTGGGGCAAGCTGAAACACCCGCAGGAAGTTCTGCAGATCGGTGACAAGGTAAAGGTGAAGATCCTTTCCATGAATGAAGAAAAAGGCAAGATTTCCTTAGGTCTGAAGCAGACCCAGCCTGAACCGTGGTCCGTAATCAACGAAAAATACGAAGTTGGTCAGATCGTGGAAGGTAAAGTTGTTCAGATCAAGGAATACGGTGCTTTCGTAGAACTGGAACCTGGTCTCGACGGACTGGTACACATTTCCGAAGTTGCAAACAAGAGAGTGACCAACATTGCGGAAGAACTGGAAATCGGACAGGCTGTTGCTGCGAAGATTCTGGAAATCGATACCGAAAGAAAGAGAATCAGCCTGAGCATCAAGCAGGCACTGGACGCTGACGTTGAAGCTGCAGAAGCAGAAGACGAAGAATAGTCCGGACACAATGTCATAACATGCATTGATACTTAACGGAGAAGCGAAAGCTTCTCCGTTTTTAAGATGAATTTCTGTATAATTTCATGTTAAATGCTCCAAACTAACTGCGAATACATGAAGTATGGAAAGGAGTATATCTTATGAAAAGAAAACTTGCTGCAATTTTTATGGCGGCTCTTCTGGTATTTTCCATGGTGGTTCTGACCGGCTGCGGAGATAATAACGGAGACAACGATCTCAGCCAGACACCGAATGCCGATAATAATCTGACCAATGACGATGTCTATGATGACCGCAATGGCGTGCTGAATGACAATGACCGAAACGGCAATGGCACCGGAAATGGAGATAATCTTGGGAATGATCTGCGAAACGGTGCTGATGATCTGGGTGATGATATAAGAGACGGAGCCAATGACGTGAAAAACGGCGTGGAAGACGTTCTGGACGGTAACGATAACCGCAATCGTCCGTAAAATAGTAAAACAGA
>JBJESY010000100.1:0-4090 GCA_051883035.1 Anaerovoracaceae bacterium
GCCAAGGGACTGGAATTTCCGTATGTTTTTCTCTGCGGCATGAATGAGGGACTCTTTCCGGCACGAAAGACATCTACACTGCAGGCCATGGAAGAGGAGCGGCGGCTGGCTTTCGTGGCAGTGACCCGTGCAGAGAAAGCACTTTTCCTGACGGAAGCGGAAGGAAGGAATTTCGATGGCTCACTGCGGTATCCGTCACGGTTCCTCCTGGACATGGGGACGGATGTGCTGGAATATGATCGGAAACCTGCGGATACACTGGTGGAGCAGGCCAGAAGTTTTGTGGAATCGAAGGATCGCTTCCTGACGGATGAAGAGGGACAGACTGCCTTCGCACCGGGGCAGCGGGTTCGCCACAGCATTTTCGGAGAAGGGACGATACTGGAGATCGACCTGGAGCGGCAGGCGTGGATCATCCGGTTTGACGGACTGCAGACGCCGCGGACTCTGACCTTCCGGGCGAAGCTGGAAAAATGCCTCGGTTGACAAAATCCAGCGAGGAAGATAAGATGGAAGGAGCACATTTATGAGAATACATATGGAGGGTTAAGAAAGAGGTATGATAGAAGAGTTTAAAGATAAGATTATCACTGCAGGGGAAGCGGCCAGGCTGGTGAAATCCGGCGACCGGGTTTATGTGGGTACAGCCAGCAGCTTCGCTTATGAGCTGATGGATGCACTCTGGGAACGGAGAGAGGAACTGGAAGATGTGGCAATTCTATGTAGCATGGCATTAAAGCCATCCAAAATGCTGGGTTCAGACTGGAATGAACGCAATCCTTTCCATGTGGAAACCTTTTTTCTGGGACAGCAGGAAAGAGTTGCTCACAGGAAACATGGAATGCCAATGGAATTTACATCGTTCCACCTGAGCCAGGTGGACCTATGGTGCAAAAACGTGGGAAGACCTGACGTCTGCTTTTTTGAGGTATCCAGACCGGATGAGGAAGGATTTGTTTCCTGCGGGCCAAGCGGCGGCAGCATGTTTGCCTTTCTGAAGGAGAATGCCCGGGTGGTAGTACTGGAAAGCAACGCCCAGACGCCATACATTCTGAATGGTCAGGCCCATCGGATCCATGTAGCGCAGGTGGATGCCATGATCCTTACGGATTCTGCGGTTGCACCTCTTCCTGAAGAGAAGATTGATGATGTATCGCAGAAAATTTCAGATCTGGTGCTGGAGGAAGTTCCGGACGGAGCGACGATACAGCTTGGTCTGGGAAAGGTGTCCACGGCCATAGGATATGGTCTGATGAAGAAAAATGATCTGGGTATTTTTTCCGAGCTGTTCAGCGAACCCATGATGCATCTGATGAAAAACGGAAATGTAACAAACCGGTGCAAAGGATTCATGGACGGGCAGTCGGTTTTTGCTTTTTCTCTGGGATCGAAAGAGATGTACGATTACATGGATCGGAATCCGCTGCTTTACAGCGGAACCTTTCCTTTCGTAAATGACCCTAGAAATATCGCGAAAAATAAACGAATGATTTCTATCAATACGGCGATGTCCGTGGATCTTTTCGGACAGGTTGCTGCAGATTCCATGGGCTGGACACAGCAAAGCGCAGTGGGAGGGCAGATTGACTTCGTGAAGGGTGCACAGTGGTCAGAAGGCGGGAAATCCATCATCGCGCTGGCATCCAGTTTCGAAAAAAACGGCGAAAGAAAAAGCAAGATCTCCCTTTGCTTCCCGCCGGGAACTGCAGTAACCACACCTCGGTCTGAGGTACAGTATATTGCTACAGAATATGGATGTGTCAATCTGAAGGAATTAAACATGTCTGACAGAGTGCGCGCAATGATTGGCCTGGCACATCCCGACTTCCGCGATCAGCTGACGGAGGAAGCCAGAATGCATCATCTCATCTGATGTCCTGCAGCAGATACTAAATAATTATTAATTATTTCCTTTCATACTTTCAATCGCCCGGTACAGAATAAGGACTGAGGAGGGATGAAACCATGAAAGAATATGATTGCGAAAATAAAAACCAGAGCCAGAAGAACAAGCAGAACAATAAACAGAATAACAAGCAGACTGACAAGCAGACGGATAAACAGAACAATCGTCAGTCCAATAAGCAGAATAACAAGTTTGAATACTGATATTCTGACCCGTATCAAAAAAACTATGAGAAAAGAGCAGACCAAATCTGCTCTTTTCTTTGCATTGACAGCTTTTTTGTTATATAATATAAAGAAGTATATTATTGTGAGGAAGGCCGGAAAAATGGAATTTCGGGAATGGATGGAAAAAATCTGGGAATACTGCCAGGAACACTGGATCGGCCTGGCTGCGGCAGGACTGGTGGTTCTGATTTTGCTGCTTTCTGTCTGGCTAATTCGTCTGGCAAGACGGGATCAGGAAGAGGAAACTGCCTTGCCTGAGACACCTCCACTGCCGGAGATTCAGCCGGACACGGAAAATCAGCCAGAAGCAGAAGAGGAAGCCAAAGCGGACCCCTCTGCGGCATCTGCACCGCAGGGGTTGGTGGAGCATATGCTGCGCAGTGCGGAAGAAGCCGGAAGCATTTCCGGGCAGAAGGTGGAATCCATAGAACTGAAAATCGAAAAGGCGCAGCTTACCATTCATTACGCCGGAGGGAAAAAGAAAGAAATCCTGAAAGAAACCGGGGAGACGGATTTCGGGGAGAAGGAGCAGCAGTCTGTGATCCCGGAAACGGAAGCGGAAGCCGAAACTGCTGCAGATGCTGCGGAACAGGAGAACATGCCGAAAAAATTCGGTGCTGATAATATGAACAGAGCCCGGTCAGGGCGTGTGTACACAGAAGAAGAATTGCGAGAGAAGATTAAAGAGTAAATACTGGAGGCAATCATGTTTTGTACCAACTGCGGAAAAAAATTGTATGAGGGAGACCGGTTCTGTGCATATTGCGGAACCAAAGTCAGAGAGGAAGAACCAAAATCGCGGCAGGAAATCGTTTTCAATCCCCCGTTCAGAGCAGAAGCGGAGCGGAGGACCTCAGAGATTTTTAAGGGCTTTTCCGAAAGCAGCGAAGAGCTGGAGAAACCGCGGCGGACGGAGCCTGCCCATTTTGACTGGAATCTTGACGGATTCCCGTCCAGTGAATCGAAAAAAACAGAGGACGTGGACTTCAACTGGGATTCTGTCATGGACAGAAAGCGTGATGTGAAGCGCAATACGAACAGTGAAGAGCTGCGCTTTGTTCCTGCTGTTCCGATCGTAGATAAGATTGACATCAACGGACCGAAGATTGCAGAGAAACCTGTGGAGCATGTGGAAGAATCGGCAAAAGAACCGGTGAAGGAACCAGCAAAAGAACCGGAACCGGTGCAGGAAAAAATACAGGAAAAAACCAGTGAGAAGGCAGCTGCCAGCCTGGAAGATGAGCTGTTTGGCAAGGACTACAGACCGGTTACATCTGCAGAAACGGAGCTGCGTTCCGGAAATACGGCCCAGCTGGAAAAGTTCTATACCTACAATGAAAAAAAAGAGGCTTTTCAGGAGCTTTTAGATAAGGAGTATGAACGGCTCAGATCCATGGAGGAGGAACGGAAACCGGATGCGGAGTCTCTGGAGTTTACCTGGGCGGGAAGATTGTTTCCGCAGCCAGACGAGGAACCAGACGAGGAACCAGACAAGGAACCGGGCGATGAACCGGAATCCGGGATGCAGCAGGAGACTGTTTCCGGAGATACCATAGACTTTACGCCGATTCGGAAAGAAACACGGCTGCGGAGCCAGATGGAACAGGGGCCGGAGCAGGCTTTAGCAGCGTTGAAGTTTGAAGAGCCGAGGCAGGAAGAACCAACGGCTGAAGAACCTGCGGTTGCAGAAGCGATGGCGGAAGAGCCGGCCATAGAGCAGCCTGTTGAAAAAACAGAATCTGAAGGACCAGAATCTGAAGGACCGGAATCTGAGGAACCGGAATTTGAGGAACCGGCAGGCGATGATGCCACCCCCAGCTTCAGCCAGGAGGAAAAGCCCCGGCTTCGTTACTCCGATGTCTTTCCCAGGGAAGGTACTGCTGTTGACAGCGATGGCAGCATTTCTGGTGGTACAGAGCCTGCAGCAGATGATGCGGAGTCAGAAAAAAACGAGAAA
>JBJESY010000101.1:0-1069 GCA_051883035.1 Anaerovoracaceae bacterium
CGCCGGAGGCGGACGGCGTGATGGAGCTGAAGAAAAATCCGGTCAGCGCATAAAACAGCAGTCGTCGTTTCCCCGGACGGCTGCCGGACAGCTGCAGGCCTCGGCCTATATTGACCGCTTCACAGAAGAAAAAAAGACCCATCATCAGTACGGCTGCCAGCAGCCAGGCAGGCCGCGCTGTGCTGCAGGCAGCCAGTATTTCATCCAGCGGATATTCCCGCAGGATCAGCCAGACTGTGGCGGCGGCCAGCAAAACGAACAGGCCGCCGCCCCTTAGAATTTTTGTTTTCATAGGCCACGCCTCCATGCAGCTTTTTTCGGGAAAGTGGTAAGGTATTCCTCCAGTGTGACGAAGCGAAATCCTTCGGCTTTCCATATCTCCACGGCCCGCCCCAGCGCATGTACCATGCGCTGGGGCGCCTGCCGGCGCCCCCGGCCATCGTGCAGGCACACGATGGCCCCGGGCCTTGGTGCTGCGGATCCATCACTTGCGGGCCTTCCCCCGGGCTGCCCAACATTGGGCCTCACCTCGGGCCTTGACGGAGCTTGCCCGGCGGCGGCCCCGGTTCGGAGCAGCAGCCGGTGGAGGATCTCATCTTCTGTAATAGAGGCCTTCCAGTCCTGTGCCATCACATCCCAGTAGACAGGTGTCAGCCCGTACTGCCCGGCCAGCCTGCGGCTGGCCGGGGTTGCGTGGCCCCAGGGCGGGCGATAGTATTTGGGGTGGAGTCCTGCAGTGCGGAGCGCCTCGACGGACTGACAGAAATCCTTTGCGGTCTGGCGTGGGCTCATGATATAGGCGCTTTTGTGGGTATGGGAATGGAGGCCTACGGTGTGGCCGGAGGCCTCCATACGCCGCAGAAGATCCGGGTGGGCCGCCGCCTGGCGGCCCACCACAAAGAAGGCAGCGGGAATCTGCCAGTGATCCAGCAGATCCAGAAGCTGCGGTGTGTAAACCGGGTCCGGGCCGTCATCAAAGGTCAGGCAGAGGATCGGACGCTTGTCCGGATCTTTGCCCGGCCGCCTGTTATAATGTTTGCTCAGCATGGGCAGACCTCCTGGTGTATGG
>JBJESY010000101.1:1169-3966 GCA_051883035.1 Anaerovoracaceae bacterium
CTTTCATCGTAGATAGACGATGTGTGTCGAAAAGCAGGGAGAGCAGATCGGCGCCCACGTCGCTGCTGTTGTTGTCCCAGAGAACCCGACCGATACCGGCATTTTCAATGAAGTGGGCGTTGCCCTTTTCCTGTTCCAGGAAAGGGCAGACCACATACAGCGGCGTACGGGAGGCAATGGCTTCGAAGGTGGTGATCCCGCCGGGCTTGGTGATCAGCAAGTCGGCCTGCTGCATGTACCGGGCCACCTGGTCGGTATATCCCAAAGTCTGCACAGCAGGGCAGGCGGCCCGCACCTGCTCCGCCAGTTTCTGATTGGACCCTGCAATGAGGGTGATAGCCAAAAACGGGCTGCGGCTCAGGTCCTGGAGCAGCCGCAGCCCGCCTGGAATTAGTCCCAGGCCGCCGCCCATAACCAGCAGATGCTTCCTTTCCCCAGCCGGACTTTCTGCCTTTAACTCCCCTGCACGGTGAAACGCCTGGCTGACCGGAATGCCGGTCACAAGGATTTTGCCGGATGGAATGCCCCGGCTGAGAAGTGCGTTGCGGGTGGTCTCGTCGCCGACGAAATACAGATCGGTTCCCGAAGACAGCCACTCCTCATGAACCGTAATATCGGTGATATATGTATACATCGGAATCCGGCAGCAGCGCCGGGCCTTGTAGGCGGAGAGATACTGGCCGCAGATGGGCAGCGTGGCAATGATCAGGTCAGGCTGGTAGAGAGCCAGGAGACGATCGATTTTGCGAAGAAGCGCGGTTTTCATCGGCACATCACCATACCGCCCGGCGATTCGGTTCAGGTCGTTATAAAGACAGGAGCAGCGGGAGACCAACACCTGAAATCCTTTGTAAATCCCGGTGGAAAGCGTCGGAAACAGATACTCCAAAAAATCCATCGTGTCCACCCGCACATCGTCTGCTGTCTGCTGCAGTTGCTCTGCGATGGCGCCGGCTGCCTTGATGTGGCCCATGCCGAAGCGCCCTGTGAGAATTAAAATATTCATACGATTACCCCTTTCGTTTCATACCTTCAGCATACAGAAGGTTTCTTAACTCCACGTTAAGCGAACATTAAGATTTCGATAGGAATTTCTTAATTTTTCCTGACAAAATCTGCGGGCAGGGGTATAATAGTAGAAATTATTGTGCGAGCATGCATGGAGATCTGCATGATAAAGAAAGAAGGAGTAATCGATGATGGACAGACAGGAACGGATGGACAGACAGGAACGGCTTGACCGGCTTTTTGCAGAGATGACGGCGTATTACAGCGGGGATCCAAGACGGGTGCAGCACTTCGTGAAGGTGCATGGCTTTGCGGCTTTGATCGGAAGAATGGAAAAACTGGATCCTGCGGTGCAGGAGGTTCTGGAGGCAGCGGCCTATGTGCATGATATCGGCATTCGGCCGGCGGAAGAAAAGTATGGGCGCTGCGACGGAAAGCTGCAGGAGCAGGAGGGCCCGGCGGCTGCCCGGGAGATGCTGACAGGGCTTGGATTTGATGAAGCACTGGTGGAGCGGGTCTGCTGGCTGGTGGGTCATCATCATACATACGACCGGATCGATGGCATGGACTATCAGATTCTGGTGGAGGCAGACTTCCTGGTGAATCTGTACGAGTCGTTCCAGGACAGGAATGAGGGGCGGACAGCCTTCGGAGGGGAAGGAAAGGATGCAGCTGCGTCGGCACTGGAGAAGATTTTCCGGACCGGTGCCGGCAGCCGGATCTGCCGCACCATGTTCGGGCTGTGAAAGAAGTTTGCAAGCAAAAAAGGACGCCAATCGAGCTTTTCAGACCCGTTTGGCGTCACCTAGATGATCTATGTATGACACAATTTCTGTATGATTTTACAGAAAAACACATTTTTTCGCTCCTGTTGCACCTTGACTAATGTAATATATTGTACGAATATCCATATAATTACTTTTCGACGTTCATAATGTAATTATATTACAGCAAAATAGCACCATTTTTCATGATACCTAGATGATCTATACACGCCAATCGGCAAAAAAATGTACGATTGGCGTCACATTTGCCTTGCGCATTCCAGCCGGCCCGCGGAGCGTCACATTTGCCTTGCGCATTCCAACCAGACCATCCAGCAGCGCGGCCGGTCCAACGGCGCGGGTCGCCCCTGTCGTCTACGCAATAGTGCGCCTTATTCCTCCCCCCGGCAGCAGCTGCAAGTGCAACCTTCACCGTGGCTTTTGTGCTCGATGTGGGTGAAGGCGATCTCGATGATGTCCAGCACGTGCTGGTCGTCCAGAGAATAGAAGATATTTTTGCCGTCTCGGCGGGACTTGACCAGGTCCTCGTCCTTCAAAAGCTTCAGCTGGTGGGATACGGCGGATTTGGTCATGGCGACTTTTTCCGCGATATCGTTGACGCAGAGTTCTTCCCGGGCGATGGTGCAGAGAATTTTCATCCGGGTCTCATCGCCGACCACTTTGAAGAAGCTGGCGGCCCGCGGAATCAGTTCCTGGTGGATGTGATTTTTTTCCATAGGTCAGTCCTCCTTGTTGAAAAATGTGGCGCTGCATGCGGCCACCACTTTTCCGGTTTCTTCGCTGCGCAGCTCCCCGCGCATGCGGATCAGACGGCGGCCCAGGGAAACCACCGTGGCAGCTGCCAGCAGATGGTCGCCGATTTCGGCGGGCCGGATGTAGTCGATGTTTATGGACATGGTGGGAGCCCAGTGGCCCAGCCACGCCGTTGCAGTGAGCCCGCAGGCGTGATCCAGCATGGAAGCCATGATCCCGCCGTGAAGGCCGCCCACCCGGTTGGCTTCCCA
>JBJESY010000102.1:0-3953 GCA_051883035.1 Anaerovoracaceae bacterium
GTGGTGTTCGCCGCCAGATCCACCGGCAAAACGTAGGATACTTTGTTAATGTAGCCTGCCGTAACATTATACGGCCATCCGACGCTTCCTGTGATATTAAAGCTCGGAAGGCGGAATCCCAGTGCCAGGATATTGTTCATATCCAGATTGGTCTGCACCTGCGGGATCATCATGTCGATGAGACCCTTGATCTCGCTGAAGGACATGGTCTTCATTTTATTAAATACCAGTGTCAGCACGGTCCGCATTCTCTCCGTCCGCTTGAAGTCATCCCCGACGCCCTTACGGATCCGCCCGTAGGATACGGCCTGAACGCCTTCCAGTGTCTGCGTTCCGGCGGCTTCCACCAGCTTATAGTTTTCTCTCCCGATATTTTTCGCAGTCTGGATCGTGTATTTATTCAGCTGCTGGATCTCATAATCCTGTACATCCACGGTAATACCGCCGACGGCATCCACCAGATCCGCCACCGCCTTGAAGTTGACCACCACATAATTGCTGATGTTCAGATCCATGGCCTGATTCAGCGATTTCATGCTCATCTCCGGCCCGTCATAGGCACAGGCGTGGGTGATTTTATCGAAGGTCGAAGTATCTCCCATCTTCAGATACGTATCCCGGTATACGGAAATAATCTTCACATCGTTGGTGTCCTTGTTGATGCTGACGATCATGATGGCATCGCTTCGGGTTCCCTTGATATTCTCCATATCACGGCTGTCCACGCCGAGAAGCAGAATATTGATGTACCCGTCCACATCGGTAAGGGACAGATCGTAATTCTCCGGCGTTGCTTCATGCATCTGTTCTACCGCATCATTCATATAACCGTAGACCATGATACCCAGGATCAGGAGGGCAAGAACTACGATAACGGCAACCAACAGGGTGATCTTCTTCCAGGTAGCCAGACCCTTAAACCAGTCTACCGGGCTTTTACGCTGCTTTTTTTCCTTTCTGCTCATTGTTCAAATATCCCTTTTCCCTTTCCCTTTTTGCCGGCTGCATCCTTCTCCAGCATCTCATTATAATATTCGATTGCTTCATCCATATTGCTGTCAAACAACAGCTTTCCCTGCCGCATGACCATGCCCCGTTTACAGAAGGATCTGGCCACACCGGTGGAATGGGTCACGAAGAGGAACGTTACATCCTTTTCATTTACGATTTCATTGATCTTCTCGGTGCATTTCTTTTTGAACTCGTTGTCTCCGACGCTGAGGGCCTCATCCACGATGAGGATCTCCGGCTTGATGTTCACATTGATAGCAAACCCCAGCCGGGCCTTCATGCCGCTGGAGTAGGTCCGCACCGGCTGATCGATGTAGTCGTTCAGATCGGCAAATTCCACGATCTGTGGTTCCAGTTCCGCGATTTCCTTATCCTTCATGCCCAGAAGCTGTCCCCGGAAATAGATGTTTTCCCGCCCGGTAAACTCCGGATCAAAACCCGCCGTCAGCTCCAGCAGAGCACTGACCCGTCCGTTGACGGTGATCTCCCCGGAGGTAGGATAAGCCACGCCGGTAATCATCTTCAGGATGGTGGATTTTCCCGCGCCGTTTTTTCCCAGCAGCGCCACCGATTCCCCCCGGCGGATCTGAAACGACAAATGGTTGACAGCCACCTTTTTCTTGTATTTCGCTTTTTTCGAAAAGACTGCCTTCAGCCGCTGCCGGTCATTGGCAAACAGCTTATAGGTCTTGGTCACGTCTTTAAACTCAATGACGATATCATTCATATTGTTTTCACTCATAGTACACCTCCGGCCTCTACAGTACATCCGGAATATCTTTTTTCAGCTTCCGGTAAACCCAGACTGCCAGAAGCAGCATGACTGCATATACGATGGCGAAATTCACCAGCTGCTGCCAGTCTTCCCAGAACCATTTGTGATAGATCAGCGCATTCCGGTACCCGTTGACCACAATGGTCACCGGATTGAACAGCAGAATATTCCGGATCCACTGCTGATCGATGCCGTTGGCATCGTACAAAATGCCGGACATCCAGAAAAGCGCCTGGGTCAGGGATTTTACCAGGTTTAAAAAGTCCCGGCTGATGGAGGAAAGTACGCCGGAAAACAGCCCCCATGCTGTAAAGAACAGAAACATCAGGATCATATACAGCGGGATCTGCAGATAGTAAATCGTCGGCCGGTACCCGAACAGCAGAAAGATGCCGATCATCAGCACCACCAGCCCGGCGTGAGTCGCCAGGTTTCCCATACTGACAAAGGTCGGGATTGTGGACACCGGGAACTTAATCTTCGTCACCAGATACTTGTACCTGCGAATGGATCCTGCGCCGCCGGTAATCATGTCCCGCATGTAAAACCATGGAATCATGCCTGCGATCAGCCACAGGAAAAACGGGTATCCCTCCACATCGCCGCCTTTCCGCAGACCTACGGAAAAGGCGAACCAGAAGACAAAGATCAGGATGGCAGGGCGGATAATCGCCCAGCCCATGCCCAGCACGCCGCCGTAGGCCTTTTTCATATCGGCCTTCGCCAGCTGAACAAGCTGCCTTCTGTATTCAATATGATCTTTTATAATCTCTTTCAGTGTTCTCAAAATATATCCTCTCAGTCTTTCTCTGCGGCTGCTTTTCTCGGCGGCCGATCCGGCAGATGTACCAGGGTTTTATTCGGTGTCACATCATACCCGTAAAGCCGCTTCTTCCCCTCCAGCTTATACAGCAGATAATCTCTGGTTTTTTCCGTATACTTTTCTACGGCAGGATAGTCCGGGAACCGGTTGATTTCCGGGAATTTGATGCCGTCCTCCGTGATGGCCAGGTCAAATCCGAAGAATTCCAGCTGTTTGATGCTGGCAGCCACCTCCAGGACCTGTGCTTTCACCTGCTCCCAGTTCGGCAGATACCCTTCAATCGGCACACCGGTATCCGGGTGGATCGGGCAGTCCTCGATGGATCCGTCCATGACGATCTTCGCATCGTAGAAGCGCCCTGTCTCCACGTCGATATGGGCGGTCATACCGCCTGCGCCTACATTATCCACGGCGCCGGTCTTTTTCGAACCGAAGCGGACATAGGCGTTGCCCACCTGCGGTGTCTTGCCGTCTTTTTTGAATACCAGCATGCGAACCGTGTTGACAGAGCCGTCATAAACCCGCTTCAGCACCGGATGCATGTTGATATATTCGGTAACCAGATACTGGTTATTGATATCCTCCAGGATATCCAGCACCTGCTGACGGGTCACATCCTCATAGTTCAGCTGATATTTCCCGTTTTCACAGGTGAATTTATAGAACCCGTCTCCATGGGATCCTTCGTCCGGTTTCAGGGCCAGTACGCCCTTTTCTTCCACCAGACGGAAAATCTCGTCGAAAGTGTTGGTATAACCTTCCGGCAGGTCCATCATGGAAATCACCTTATTGTTTCCATTTTTGCAGATGATATGATAGTAGTATTCCGGGAAACAGTTGTTGAACTCGGAACATACATATTTCACCGTGATCTTGTCTTCCATCCATTTCCGGTACTTCGGATTGATGTGACGCAGCCACTTGTATTCGAAGTCGGAGATGTACTCACTGTAGTTTTCTTCCGTAATGCCGTACTGCGGAATCCGGTAGGACAGGAAGCCATGACGGTAGGCCCACATTTTCTCCTTGAATGTAGCATCCTTATTGGTCCGGAAATCCTGCCATACCTGCCCGATCCATTTGATGGAAAGGTACGGTACCAGTCCCTTCGGATAGAATGTTCTGGCAAAGCGGTGACGGACCTTCAGCTTGATCTTTTTCCAGCCCCGCTGAATCCGGGTGCCCTCTTTGGCATAGGCTTCCTTCTTCTGCTGTACCTTGTGCTCCAGGTACTGTGAGGTTTCCTTGCTGAACGGCTGGCAGGTCGGATATTCCGGATGGTTGATCATGCGCATGATCTTGAATCCGTCTTCATTGATGACGATTTCCGCTCCGAAGAACTCC
>JBJESY010000103.1:0-3941 GCA_051883035.1 Anaerovoracaceae bacterium
GCATCAGAGAACATCTCATGAAGTTCGCCTGGTCGCACTCTCCTTTTAATACTTCTACTTCTGCGTAACCATCTTTGTAATCAAAAGTAATGTCTTTACGCTTTGCTACTTTCACTAAACCCATTTTTATCTTCCTCCTGTATCAATAAAAACATGTGATTTATAACATTTTGCTTAAAAACTCTCTTAGCCGTGCGTTCTTCGGATTGTCGAAGAATTCATCCGGCGTGGTGTTTTCCTGAATAATCCCCTCATTAATGAAGACAACCCGGTCTGCCACCTCTCTTGCAAATCCCATTTCATGGGTTACAACAACCATGGTCATTCCCTGATCGGCAAGATTTTTCATAACTTCCAGAACCTCACCCACCATTTCCGGGTCAAGCGCAGACGTCGGTTCATCGAACAGAATCAGTTCCGGTTCCATACAGAGTGTTCTGGCAATAGACACACGCTGCTGCTGACCGCCGGACAGATTGGCCGGGTAGGAATTGGCCTTCTGGGTCAGTCTGACCATCTCCAGATACTTCATGGCTTTCGTTTCGCTTTCTTCCTTCCCCATCTTCTGTACCAGTTTCGGCGCCAGGGTGATATTATCCAATACTGTCTTGTTTATAAACAGATTGAACTGCTGGAATACCATTCCCACCCCTTTCAGCGCTTCATGGCGTTCCTTTTTTTTCATCTGCATCAGATCACGGCCATGATAGATAATTTCACCTTCATCCGGCTGCTCCAGGAAATTCAGGCAGCGGATAAATGTACTCTTGCCGCATCCGGATGGTCCGATGATTGCAATAACCTCACCCTTATTGATGGTAAGATCTACACCATTGAGGACCTGGTTGCTTCCAAATTTCTTTTTTAACCCTCTCACCTCTAAGATGGGTTCTTTCACTTCTTGCTTCATATTCAGGTTCTTCCTTTCGCGCTTATTTGAAACCAAAATATTCTTTTGCGTTATCGTGTGATATTCCCTTTATAATTTTACTCAGAATCTCGTAGTCTTCCGGATATTCACCGGCTTCCACCCATCCTCCGATCAGATCGCAGAGAATCCTTCGGAAGTAATCATGCCGGGTGTAGGACAGAAAACTCCGGGAGTCTGTAAGCATTCCTACAAATTTACCCAGAACGCCCAGGTTAGCCAGCGAAATCATCTGCTGCTGCATGCCTGTTTTATTATCATTGAACCACCATGCAGAGCCGTGCTGAATCTTTCCGGCACATCCCTCCTGGAATCCTCCGATAATGGAATCGATAATTGTATTATCATTCGGGTTCAATGAATATAAAATGGTCTTGGGCAGTCCGCATCGTGTATGTACTGCATCCAGAAACATCGTCAGTTTCTCCGACGGTGCATAGCTGCTGATACAGTCATAACCCGTATCCGGACCCAGCTGCTCAAACCGTTTCGAATTGATATTCCTCTGACAGCCGTAGTGAAGCTGCATGACCCATCCACGCCGACTGTATTCCTCTGCAAGAAACAGCAGTATGAATGTTTTGTACTTCTCACTCTCCAACAAATCCGTTTTCTGCTTTCCAAGCGCCTTGCGGAAAACAGCATCTGCTTCTTCCGGAGTACACGGCGCATACGGCACATAATCCAGGCCGTGATCACTGACGGTGCATCCATTTTCACTGAAGTAGTCCATTCTTTTAACAATGGCCTCCTTCAAAGTATCCAGCCCTGTAATTTCCACGCCGCTGCATTCCGCCAGTCCGGCAATATAGTCCGGAAACTCCTTCTTCTCCAGGTTTATGAGTCGGTCAGGTCTCCATGCCGGCAAAACTTTTGTCTTCAGTTTTCCCTCTTCACGGATCTTCTGATGCCACTCCAGGCTGTCCACAGGATCATCGGTCGTGCAGATCACTTCCACATTGGATTTTTCTATGATTTTTCGCACCGTAAGGGGCTCATTCCGCAGGACATCGTTGCAAAGCTTCCAGACTTCGTCTGCTGTGGAACGTTTCAGTACGCCTTCATATCCGAAATATTTTTTCAGTTCCATGTGGCTCCAGTGGTATAGCGGATTGCCCACTGCCCACTCCAGCGTTTCGGCATACTTGCAGAACTTTTCGTAATCTGAAGCATTTCCGGTGATGTATTCCTCATCAACTCCACAGCTGCGCATTGCCCTCCACTTATAATGGTCACCGTACAGCCAGACCTGCGTGATATTGTCATACTTCAGATCTTCATAAATCTCTTTCGGATTGATATGGCAGTGATAATCAATCACCGGCAGATCCGCAGCATAACTGCGGTACAGTCTGACGGCAGTCTCGCTGCCGAGCAGAAAATTATCATCCAGAAAGGCTTTCAATTTGAATCACCTCATTTTTATTTTTCGCACGGAGTTGTCCCCCGCTCTACAAACTTACAGCTTACAACGGTTTTCGTCGATACTTTCTGCTGCTCCAGAATTCGCATCAGCATAGATACCGTGTTAATGCAAAGTTCTTCGCACATATTATCGATAGAAGTCAATTCCGGATTGCAGCAGATGGAGAGGACGGAATTGTTACAGCCGATGACGGAAACCTGCTCCGGAACGGAAACAGCCTGTTCCTGCAGGAACTTCAGTGCACCGATGGCAAGTTCATCATCACATGCAAGAATCGCATCTACCTGCGGACCGGTTTGAAAGTACTCGCAAAGTTCGTCCTTGATGTCCTGAATCCGATTGGTGCTCTGAAACATTCTTGCATGCTCAGAACCCAAACCATATTTTTTCAGCGCATCCAAAAACCCTTCCCGTTTTCGTTTGCAACTGTAGGTTTCTTCTCTGTACAGAAAAAGGACGTTTTCTCTTCCTTTTTTCAGAAGGTGTTCTGCTGCATGAAAAAAAGCACCGTAATCATCCGAAAGGTTGCAATAGATATTCTCACCTTCCAGATATCCATTCAGAAGCATCACAGGAATCCTTGCAGAAGTATCCAGAATATATTCATTTTTTTTCGGAGTATCCTCTATATAATGCGAACCCACCATGATAACGGCATCAACTTTCCGAGATTCCATCATCCGCATGCATTTCACTTTATCTTTATATTCGTATCCTGTACAACTCAGGAGTGATTCAAATCCTTCCTGGCTGAGTTCCCTTTCCAGAAAGGAAACCGCGTTGGCCAGATAGATGTCTGCCACATCTGCACAGAGAATACCGATCGTCTTCATGGAACCGGTTCCAAGCCCTCTGGCGAACACATTGGGCTCATATCCGTATTCCTCCATGACTTCCAAAACCCGTGCTTTCGTCTTCGGGCTAACTTTCGGACTGTCATTCAGTACTCTGGAAACGGTCGCAATGGAAACACCGGCTTTATGGGAAATGTCATAAATTGTGGCCTGTTTCATCTTCCCCCTCCGTGTAAGTGCTTTCAACTTAATTCTTACTTTACTCCAGTATATTCCTGTGTTCAGAAAATGTCAAGGCGTTTTTTCTGTAACAAAATAACATTTTTTGTATAAACATATTAGAATTTCAACAATTATTCAAATATCTGAATTAATTTCGTTCTTGACTATTTTTTAAAGAAGTACTATATTGTTAGTGTAATCGCTTACATTCATTTTGCATTTTTTATGTCGAAAAGGATAATCATTATGAAAAAAGAACAGCTTTCAAAAAAAAATACAGCCAAACCCCACCGTCCCATTCGCGTACTCCAGTTCGGAGAAGGAAATTTCCTGAGAGCATTTACCGACTCCTTTATTCAGACGCTGAATGATTCCTGCGGTTATGACGGTAATATCGTTGTCATAAAGCCGACGCCCCGGGGAAATCTGGATCAGTTTCATATGCAGGATTGCCTTTATACGGTTATGCTTCGCGGGATTCAGGATGGAAAAACGGTCCAGCAGACACAGCACATCGACTCCATTGATAAAATAGTAAATCCATATTCAGATTACGATACATTTCTTTCCT
>JBJESY010000104.1:0-3939 GCA_051883035.1 Anaerovoracaceae bacterium
CTTTCCATGAAACAGAAAGTGGAAGATGCGGGGCTTCGTCTATGCGGCATCGAAAGTGTGAATATTCATGATGCCATCAAGGTGGGAAGCAGCGAGAGAGACTTCTACATCGATAACTATATTAAGACCTTGGAAAAACTGGGGAAAAATGATATCCATCTGGTATGCTACAACTTCATGCCTGTTTTTGACTGGACCCGGTCCGATCTGGCAAAAGTCCGGCCCGATGGATCCACCGTGTTTGCCTACGATCAGAAGATCATTGATCAGATTGATCCAGCCAATATGTCAGAGGCCATGGGCGAAAAGAACAATGGTTTTCTGCTCCCGGGATGGGAGCCGGAACGGATGGCGCATATTCAGGAACTGTTCCGCATGTATGAAGGAATTGATGAAGATCGGCTGTTTGCAAATCTGCAATACTTTCTTGAGGCAATTATGCCGGTCTGCGACAAATACGACATTAACATGGCGATCCATCCGGATGACCCTGCCTGGTCCGTATTCGGCCTTGCAAGAATCATGACGTCCGGCGAAAAACTGGTCAGACTGACGAAGCTGGTGGACAACCCACATAATGGAATCACCTTATGTACCGGCTCTCTGGGCTCAGATCCGAAGAATGATATTGTGGACGCGATTCACGCATTGAAGGGGAGAATTCATTTCGCCCATGTGCGGAATATTAAATATAACGGGGAAGGCAGCTTTGAAGAAGCAGCCCACTTGTCCAGCGATGGATCCCTGGATATGTTCGAGATCATGAAGGCTTTGTATGAAACGGGCTTCGACGGCCCGATCCGTCCGGATCACGGCCGGGCCATCTGGGGAGAAATCTCTATGCCTGGCTATGGACTATATGACAGAGCCCTGGGCATTACTTATCTGAATGGGATATGGGAGAGCCTGGAGAAAATGATCGGAAGAAAAAAATAACAGGAGAAATGCAGAAAATATGAGATTAAACAGACAATCGATATCCGGTGAAAACCGGCTTCCTTGGATAGAAAACGGATTTTTGCTGCCGGAATTCGATATTGAACAAGTCCGGAAAGAAACAACAGAGAATCCTGACTGGATCCATTTCGGTGCAGGTAACATTTTCAGAGCCTTTCCTGCAGCTGTAGCGCAGAATCTTCTGGAACGAGGCGAAATGAAAAAAGGGATTGTGGCAGTTTCGGGCTTCAGTAATGAACCGATCGACCGGACATATACTCCTTACGATAATCTGAGCGTGCTGGTCACCATGAAAGCCGATGGAAGTCTGGAAAAACGAGTCATTGCCAGTATCGTAAAAGCCGTCGTGATGGATCGTCAGCGGCAGGAGGATTTTGCATGGCTGGAAGAAGCATTTCAAAAAGACAGCCTGCAGATGGCCAGTATCACCATTACGGAGAAGGGCTATAAGCTGATTGACGGACAGGGAAACTATCGGGAAGAAATAATGGATGATTTCGAAGCCGGTCCATCTGAAAGCACAAGCTATATGGGAAAGCTTGCATCCCTGCTTCACGTCAGATTTTGCGCAGGGAAAAAGCCAATCGCCATGGTCAGCATGGATAATTTTTCGCATAATGGAGATCGATTGAAAGAAAGTATTCTGGCATTTGCACAGGAGTGGGAAAAACGCGGTCTGGCAGAAGAAGGATTTTCAGACTATCTCAGCGATGTTTCGAAAGTGTCGTTCCCGTGGACCATGATTGATAAGATCACCCCGGGACCGGACGAGGCGGTGGAAGAAATGCTTCTGAATGCGGGACTGGAGGATGCAGGAAGAATCCTGACTGCACGGAAATCCTGGATTGCACCGTTTGTCAATGCAGAAGAACCACAGTATCTGGTCATTGAAGACAGTTTTCCCAACGGGCGTCCTCCGCTGGAAAAGGGAGGAATCCTGTTTACGGAAAAGGAAACGGTGGACAAAGTAGAAAAAATGAAGGTGTGCACCTGCCTGAATCCGTTGCATACGGCACTGGCTGTTTTCGGATGCCTGCTTTCTTATGACAGAATTTCAGAGGAAATGAAGGATCCGCTGCTGCGGGAGATGGTATATCGGCTTGGATACGAAGAAGGTATGCCGGTGGTGGTTCACCCGGGCATTCTGGATCCGGAGAAATTCCTTGCCGAAGTTCTGGAAGAGAGAATCCCAAATCCGTTTTTGCCGGATACACCACAGCGAATTGCCATGGATACTTCGCAGAAGATTCCAATCCGGTTCGGAGAAACGCTGAAAGCATATCTGGCCGATCCGACGAAGGATATTAACCGCCTGGTCGTCATTCCGTTGGTGATCGCAGGCTGGTGCCGATATCTGATGGCAGTAGATGATGCAGGACATCCATTCGAGCCAAGCCCCGATCCGCTGTATGCTGTGCTGAAGCCTCATCTGAATGGAATCTCGCTGGGAAATGCCGGAGATTACCGCCGGGCGCTGCAGCCGATTTTATCCAACCGGCAGATTTTCGCAGTTGATTTATATGATGCAGGCATTGCAGATCGTGTTCTGGACTATTTTGAAGAAATGGCAGCCGGAACCGGTGCAGTGAGAAAAATATTGGAAAAATATATTGGAACAGAAGACAGAAAGGCGGAGGAACAATGAAAGTATTGACATTTGGAGAAATTATGCTGCGGCTGAAAGCACCTGGACACGAAAGACTGATGCAGTCGCCGCTGATGGAAGCGACCTTTGGAGGCGGAGAGGCCAATGTGGCTGTATCGCTGGCCAATTACGGCATGGATTCCGCGTTTTTGACCGTTCTGCCGGAGAATACACTGGGCGATGCATGTATGGGCGAATTGCGGCGCTTTAACGTGGATACCAGCAGAATTCTGAGAGGGCCGGGGCGAATGGGAATTTACTTCCTGGAAGCCGGTGCGAACCAGCTGCCGAGCAAAGTCATCTACGACCGTGCGGACAGCAGCGTGGCTCTGGCTGGTCCCGGAACCATCGACTGGAATACGGCGCTGGAGGGTATTGACTGGTTCCACATCACCGGCATCACACCTGCCATTTCCCAGTCACTGATGGAATTATCTCTGGAGAGTGTAAAAGAAGCAAAGAAGCGGGGCATCAAAGTTTCCTGCGACCTGAACTACAGGAAAAATCTTTGGAAGTACGGAAAAAGCGCACAGGAGGTTATGTGCGAGCTGGCGCGCTATGCAGACATTCTCATTGCCAACGAGGAGGATGTGCAGAAATCCCTGGGCATCACCATCGATGTGGATGTGGCGTCAGGAAATATCGACAGCAACAAGTATGAGCAGCTGAGCAATAAGGTACTGGAAACCTATCCGAATGTGGAAATGATCGCAATTACACTCCGTGAAAGCAGAAGTGCGGATTCCAACGGCTGGTCTGCATGTCTCAATAACCGCAGTGCATTTTATGTCAGCAAGCATTATGATATCAACGACATCATCGACAGAGTCGGCGGCGGAGACAGTTTCGGCGGCGGCCTGATTTACGGGCTGACCCATTTTTCGGACTGCAGAGAAGCCCTGGAATTTGCTGCGGCAGCATCCTGTCTGAAGCACAGTATTCTGGGCGATTTTAACCGGGTATCGGCAGACGATGTCATGAAACTGATGCTTGGAGACGGCAGCGGCAGAGTACAGCGATAGAGTGTGCACGGGAGGAAGACATGAATGAAATTTTAGAGAGAATTGAAAAAACAGGAATCGTTCCGGTGGTCGTTCTGGAAGATGCGGAAAAGGCAGTGCCGGTTGCAAAGGCACTGCAGGCAGGCGGTATTGATTGCGCGGAAGTGACCTTCCGGACGGCAGCAGCAGAAGAAGCCATTGGCAGAATTGCGGCTGAATGCCCTTCGATCCTTCTCGGTGCAGGAACGGTGCTGTCTGTGGACCAGGTGAAAAAAGCGGTAGATGCCGGCGCAAAATTCATCGTCACGCCTGGTTTCAATCCATCCGTCGTTTCTT
>JBJESY010000105.1:0-3934 GCA_051883035.1 Anaerovoracaceae bacterium
TTCTTACGGATTCCGATGTGCTCTTCGAGTCCTGGAACGATAATCTGGGGAGCGTGCAGAGAACCCTGAAGCATCTTGAACCGATCCGCATTTCTGCATCTTTTGATCTGGAAGAACTCGGCCCCGGATATGAACATTTCTTCGTTCCCCATGAGAGCAGAAAAAAGATTGCGTACTACAAGCTGAATCCGGAGGAGGATCCGCTGCTGATCGGCAGAATCAGCAGTCTGAAATTTTCCATTGCCATGGATTTCATCGTTCCAGCGGCCAGGGCCATCACGGATGAGCTGAAGCGGCAGGGAAAACTCACCTTTGCAGACGGCCTGATCTACCTTCGTGACATGCTGAAAGAGGATGCTGCCGGAGACGGAGTGCTGATTCGCCACATTTATGACCGTCACAGCTATTTCCTGATTGACGAATTCCAGGATACTAACCCGATGCAGGCAGAAATCTTCTTCTACCTCACTGCACAGGAACCGAAGGAAGACTGGCGTCAGTGTATTCCGAAACCGGGCTCCATCTTCATCGTCGGCGACCCGAAGCAGTCCATTTACCGGTTCCGCAGTGCGGATGTTTCCTCATTTCTTCGAGTGCGTTCGCTTTTTCAAAATCCGGACGTAGGCGAAGTGCTCTTTCTCACGCGGAATTTCAGGTCCTCGGATCTCATGTGCGGCTGGTTTAATACGGTATTTACCAGGCTGCTGCCGGAAGATACCGAAGTTCAGAGCCGCTTCTCCCCGATTCCTCTCGGCGAGAAAAAACCGTATACCGCAAGTCTCGGCGGTGTTTACCGCTATGAAGCGGTCATGCCTCGGAGTTTTCATGCCAGTGAAGATCCGGAGAAAGTGGCTGACATCATCCGCCGGATCGTGGACAACCCGGAAATTACGATCCAGGACCGGGATGAAAACGGCATGGCCTGCCTGCCGCGTCCTGCGAAATACAGGGATTTCATGGTAATCACACCGGGAAAGACCCATCTGCACTACTACATGAAAGCCCTGTCCGATGCGGCAATCCCGTTCCGGGTAGAAGGGAAAGTCATGTTCAGCGAATGTCCTGCACTGACCAGCCTTTCTTATCTTATGGCAGCGGTAGCCGATCCGACCGACAAAAAGGCAGTCTTTTCTTCCATGCATCTTTCAGGCTGCGCTGTGACCAGAGAAAAAATCTTCTCATACAGCAAACGGGCCCGGCAGATGTCCCCGGCTGCGGTCTTCAGCATGCTTCTCGAGGAAGAAAGAGTATTTACGAGAGTCGGCATGGAAAATGCCGAGCTGGTTTACTATGCCCTGGAGCTGTTAAGAAATGAAGAACAGACTGCAGGTATTGTTTCCCTGCAGGAAGGCGCTGCATATCTTGCAGCGCTGATTCAGGAGGACACTGAACTGGAGCGCAGCCTGCAGCTGCGGCCGGATGCAAACTGTGTCCACATCGCCAACCTGCATAAAGTAAAGGGGCTGGAAGCACCGGTGGTGATTCTGGCAGAGCCGAGGCGAAAAGATTTTGCGCCGAAAAACAGAGTCGATTCCATGCCGTCTCCGCCGGAAGGCTGGATCTTCGAGCTGGGAAATTGCGTAAGTCCGGATTTCAGAAAAGAAAAAGCAATGGAAGAAGAAGTGCAGCGCAGTGAACGGGTTCGATTGCTGTATGTGGCCGCAACCAGAGCCGCAAATGCACTGATCGTTTCCGACGGTCGGACGACGAAAGGAGAAGCGGCAGATAACAACCCGTGGACTCCCCTTCTCAGCGACGTGGACCGTGACATTTTCGATGTGCTGCCGAGGGCTGCGGAATCATCGGAATTACCGGAAGCCGCCGATGCAGACAGCCTGTATACTGAAGCGGAAAACAGCAGCGTTCTCAACGACCGCATGTCAGAAACAAAGAGCTATGAAATCGTCCGTCCAAGCAAGACTGCCGTGAAGAGCAAGATTGCAGCCGAGGAAGAGTATGACGAGGAGACTTCCGATCTGCTGCATGACGCCCGGAGGAAAAAGAATCCGGCTCTCACAGGCACTCTGGTCCACAAGCTCATGGAATCTCTGGTTTCTTCGAGGAATTCCGCCGATCTGTCCGGGCTCATCCGGGAAATCTGCGATGACTACCAGGTGACAGACCCTTATTATGCGGACATTCTGAAGAAAGTGGGTGAAACCATCCGCAGCGGTGGGTATCCGCAGACGGGCTCCCTGCCTCAGGATATTCTGGCAGAACTGCTCTCCGCAGAAGAAGTACACTGCGAACTGCCTTTCTGCTATGCCGGTGAGGAAAACCGGATCATTCACGGCGTCATTGATGCCGCCTACCGGAAAGACGGCGCATGGCATATTGTCGATTATAAAACCAACGAAGACGGCGATAATCTGGACAGCCAGTACGAAGCGCAGCTTGCTTCCTACATCTCCGCGTTCAAGGCCATCACCGGCGAGGATGCCGATGCGGCGGTGTATCATATTGATGTCAAGTGAGCTGCGTATCGATTTTGTGCAGTAAAAAAACATTTTTTATTTCACAAAAACCGTTGATTTTTCCTATCAAATAGCGTATATTTTAGATAAAGAAACGCCGCCGGAGAATGCGAGGGTATATTACCAGCATGCAGGACATGTGGAAGTCGCACTGGGGGTTTCTTTATTTTTTGTTGCATATTCTGTGTTCATGTAGATGTTGTGTACTTGGTTTCATGTCATCGGAATAAAACTTCAGACCATATTTATCAATCGAGCCATTACGCTGATATATATGGTCTCTTAAATTACTCATGTGGCATGGAACGATAAATCCATATGCATTTACCTCATATGCTCTGAACATAGATGTTGCACAGATATCGGCAAGCTGAAGCATGTCCCAGCAAGCAGCTGTTTTACTTGTAATATTATCGTAAACATCAGCAATTTCATTATGAGAATAATTCAACAATTTTTCTTTGATGTAGGAAATCAGTTCCCCATCCCGGCCAGTACCCCTGCTGGAGAGAACAATGTCTGCACGCATGTTGTGATCTCGAAGATACCACGATACTCTTTCTAAAAGAATACGGCACATGTAATTATATGTCATCATACTGTCCTTTAATGAGAGCATATTCGTATCAGCTAATACATTAACCGTAACGAAATCGGAGTTGCGTAGTTGCGCCACGATATATGAAGTCTTGTTAAAGTCTATTCCTTTACGTAGGTGAATCTCCTTCAGGTTAAACTTAGACTTTATTCGTGTAAGAATTGCACGAATTTCTTTCTCACTTTCCTTTGGAACGATGACTGCTGTAATTACAAACCACTGGGTACCACGTCTAATTCCTAAATCACCTGCTTCGTCTATGTAAACTGTACATTTTTTCTTTTCCATTTCTGATTTCCTCTTTGTCCCTTGTCGTTTCGAGAACGTATGTTCTTATATTATAGTATATACCGAGAACGGAATATGTCAATATCAAGATAATAAAAAACGAAGAACTGAAACGAAAAGCCTCGACGCAAATGTCGAGGCTATGGTTTATTTCTGGATCTGATTCTCGTATAGGTTTCCTTTGTCTGAAAATAGGAAGGCCTGGGTCTGTTCACACGCAGGACCTCTTTCAGACTGTATTCCCCTTCCGTACCGCAGGTGTTCAGCTTATTCTTTATGGTTTGTGCGACTGCATCCTGCTCGGAGATTTCGTTTTCGAATGCAAGTCTCTCTTCGATAATATCCGTACCGACCGCCCATCGAAAGATAAGTTCCATTCTTCCCCCTATTCCTTACCCACTCTGTAATACTGAATCCGGTAGACATCGTTCCTGTCAATCTGTTTGCAGTACCGCCAACGTACCCCGCTTTCTTCCTCGATGTTCTCAAGGAAGAAGCCTTTGTTTTCCAGATAGTTCAGAAAATCCCCCTTTCCGCTCTCATCAAACATCTTCTTCTCAATGGAAAAATCATA
>JBJESY010000106.1:0-3917 GCA_051883035.1 Anaerovoracaceae bacterium
CATATCATATAGCAAGAGAGCGCTTGAACTCGAAAACAGTAGAAGAAGCAGTAGGAAGAGCAGCGCAGAAAATAAAGGGTGCCTATGCACTCGTTGTAATGAGTCCGCGTAAGTTAATCGGAGCAAGAGATCCTTTCGGCTTTAAACCTCTTTGTATTGGAAAGAGGGATAATGCCTACATCCTTGCTTCAGAGACCTGTGCACTGGATACCATCGGAGCGGTTTACGTCAGAGACGTGGAACCGGGTGAAATCGTTACCATTAATCAGAAAGGTGAGATTTCTTCCGATAAGAGCATGTGCATTCCGAAAGAAAGACAGGCAAGATGTGTTTTCGAATACATTTACTTTGCAAGACCGGACTCCTATCTGGAGCAGGTGAGTGTATACCGGTCCAGACTGACGGCGGGCAGAATTCTTTTTGAGGATTCTCCGGTGGAAGCAGATCTGGTTGTAGGTGTACCGGAATCCGGCAATGCGGCAGCTCAGGGATATGCTCTGGCTTCCGGCATTCCTTACGGCACGGCTTTTGTGAAAAACAGCTACATAGGCCGTACCTTTATCAAGCCTTCTCAGAGTACCAGAGAGAGCAGCGTACACGTTAAGCTCAATGCATTAAAAGAAGCGGTAGCCGGTAAGCGAATTATTATGATCGATGATTCCATTGTCCGCGGCACAACCAGCGGACAGATTGTGAAGATGCTGCGGGACGCAGGTGCCACGGAAGTACATGTCCGTATTTCATCCCCGCCGTTTCTGCATCCCTGCTATTTCGGCACGGATGTACCGTCAGAAGATCAGCTGATCGCACATAACCGTTCCGTGGATGAAATCTGCAGGCTGATTGGTGCCGACAGTCTGGCTTTCCTGAAGGAAGAAAGACTGATTGAACTGTCTGAAGGATTACCCATCTGTAAGGCATGTTTTAATGGCAGTTATCCCATCAAACCGCCGGAAGAAGATATCCGGGGAGAGTTTGAGAAGTAATACAACTATTTTATACCGAAAGGAAAAGAAAGATGACAGACAGATATTCAAGCCCTCTTTCAGAGCGTTATGCAAGTAAGGAAATGCAGTATATTTTCTCACAGGACAAGAAATTCCGTACCTGGAGAAGACTTTGGGTTGCACTGGCCGAAGCCGAGTATGAACTTGGTCTTGACAGCATTACTCAGGAACAGATTGATGAAATGAAGGAGCATCTGGATGACATTAACTATGATGTTGCCAGAGAAAGAGAAAAACTGGTCCGTCATGATGTTATGTCCCATGTATATGCCTACGGACAGCTCTGTCCCAAGGCAAAGGGTATTATCCACCTTGGTGCCACATCATGTTATGTAGGTGACAACACAGACCTGATCATTATGGCAGAAGCACTGGAAATGGTGAAGAAGAAACTGGTGAATGTTCTGGCAGAACTGGCTAAGTTTGCGGATAAATACAAAGCACTGCCCACACTGGCATTTACCCATTTCCAGCCTGCACAGCCCACCACTGTAGGCAAACGTGCAACTCTGTGGATGATGGAACTGAAGCTGGATCTGGATGATCTTGAATATCTGATGGGCAGCCTCCGTCTTCTGGGTTCCAAGGGTACCACAGGTACACAGGCAAGCTTCATGGAACTGTTCAACGGCGACCATGAAAAGATCAAGGCTCTGGATCAGAAAATCGCAGAAAAGATGGGATTCCCCGGCTGCTACCCGGTATCCGGTCAGACCTATTCCAGAAAGGTGGACAGCCGTGTATTAAGTGTACTGGCAGGTATCGCACAGAGCGCCCACAAGTTCTCCAACGATATTCGTCTTCTTCAGCATCTGAAAGAAGTGGAAGAACCCTTTGAAAAGAATCAGATCGGTTCTTCCGCCATGGCATATAAGAGAAATCCCATGCGCTGCGAACGTATGGCATCTCTGGCAAACTATGTAATGGCAGACATGATGAATCCCATGCTGGTGGCATCCACCCAGTGGTTTGAACGTACACTGGATGACTCTGCCAACAAGAGACTGAGCATTCCGGAAGCATTCCTCGCCATTGACGGTATTCTGGATCTGTACCTCAATGTGGTGGACGGACTGGTTGTTTATGAAAAGGTAATCCGTAAGCATCTGATGGCAGAGCTGCCTTTCATGGCAACGGAAAACATCATGATGGATGCAGTAAAGGCAGGAGGAGACCGTCAGGAACTCCATGAAAAAATCCGTACCCTTTCCATGGAAGCCGGTAAGAATGTCAAGCAGGAAGGTCTTGACAACAACCTGCTGGAACTGATCGCAGCGGACGAATCCTTTGGTCTGAATCTGGAAGATCTGCAGAAGGCAATGGAACCCAGCCGCTATACCGGTCGTTCCAAAGAACAGGTGGAAGAATTCCTGGCAGACGTCATCCAGCCCATTCTGGATGATAACAAAGACATCCTGGGTGTAAAGGCGGAAATCAATGTCTAAGAAAATCCGCCAGCTTCTGGCATGGATTGCAATCATTGCTCTGGTGGGCCTCTATGTGGCCACACTGATTTTCAGCCTGATCGGAAGTCCA
Source organism: Anaerovoracaceae bacterium (assembly GCA_051883035.1). GTDB lineage: Bacteria > Bacillota > Clostridia > Peptostreptococcales > Anaerovoracaceae > RGIG7179. The sequence goes on from JBJESY010000106.1 coordinate 2,544, forward strand.
TTTGCACAGAAGATGTTTCAGGCCTCGCTGCTTTGTACCTTTGTCATCCCCATCATCATATGGTTATGTATGATGGCACTGAGATGGTCGGAAAGCAGCAGCGTTACAATCGATCCGGATGATGAGGAAAATCCGGAAAAGTAACAGCATATGGAGTTATTTGGAAGGGCTGCCGCATATGCGGCGGCCCTTTTGGATTTATTGAAAACCCCAGCTGCAATTTCATGATTTCCGATTGATTTCTTTTCTGCAATATTATATAATATTAGCGTTTCGCTATGCGTTTTTTACATCCGCAGCGAATTTTCATACATTTTGGAAATCTTTTGACAGGGATACTCTGTCAGGTTTGGAGGTAACAGTCAAATGGTAAGAGCAGTAGTAGGCGCAAACTGGGGCGATGAAGGCAAAGGCAAGATCACCGATATGCTTGCATCCGATGCAGATATCGTCATCCGTTTCCAGGGCGGCAGCAATGCAGGACATACAATTATCAATGATTATGGTAAATTCGCATTACATCTTCTTCCTTCAGGTGTATTCAATCCCAATACAACCTGTATTATCGGCAACGGTGTAGCGCTTAACATTCCGAAACTTTTCGAAGAAATCAACGACATCGTAAGCAAGGGCGTTCCGAAACCCAACATTCTTGTTTCAGACCGTGCGCAGATTCTGATGCCTTATCATGTGCTTTTCGATACCTGTGAAGAAGCCCGTCTGGCAGGTAAGTCCTTCGGATCTACCAAATCCGGTATCGCACCGTTCTATTCGGATAAATATGCAAAGATCGGCATTCAGGTGAACGAATTATTCGATGATGAAGTGCTGAAAGAACGTGTGGAAAAGATCTGCGTGCTGAAGAACTGCATGCTTGTGAACCTCTACAATCAGCCTCCGCTGGTTCCGGAAGAACTGATGGATACACTGCATCAGTATCGTGATATGGTTGCTCCTTATGTATGTGACGTTTCATTATATCTGCATAATGCAATCAAGGAAGGAAAGAACATCCTGCTGGAAGGTCAGCTGGGTTCCCTGAAGGATCCCGACTTCGGTATCTATCCCATGGTTACTTCTTCCCATACACTGGCAGCATACGGTGCACTGGGTGCAGGCATCCCTCCCTATGAAATCACCAATATCACAACTGTGGTAAAGGCATATTCCTCTGCCGTTGGCGGCGGTGCGTTCGTAAGCGAAATCTTTGGTGAGGAAGCAGACGAACTGAGACGACGCGGCGGTGACGCAGGCGAATTCGGTGCAACCACAGGACGCCCCAGAAGAATGGGCTGGTTTGACTGTGTGGCAAGCCGTTACGGCTGCCGGGTGCAGGGCACCACAGAAGCGGTACTGACCGTACTGGATGTACTG
>JBJESY010000107.1:0-3901 GCA_051883035.1 Anaerovoracaceae bacterium
CAATCTGTCCAGAAAGGAACTGCTGTAACCGCATATTCTTCACAAAATATATCACCCCGGCGCATTCGAAACGTCGGGGTGTTTTACTGTTTGAGGAAGCCTATCCCCAGAAATTTCCGCCAGCTTTGCGGAACGTGGATACCGTTCCGGCATGGGTGTTGGTACCGCCGTCTACATTCATGATTTGCCCTGTGACATAGCCGCTTTCATCAGAGCCCAGGTATACGGCCAGATAAGCGATATCGTCCGGATTACCGTACCGGTTGACCTCAATCTGGTCCATGAAGGTATTGATGAAAAATTCGTTCTTCGACAGATACGGTTCTGTTTCTTTGGTCAGAATCAGGCCCGGGCGGATGCAGTTACAGCGGATATTTTGTTTGCCGTACTGCAGTGCCGTGGTCATGGTCAGGAAGTTGACGCCCGCTTTGGCTGCACCGTAGGCGGTCACACCAAGATCACCGCAATACGAAGCCATAGAACCGATATTGATGATTGAGCCTTTGTTTTCCTTCAGCATGTAAGGCAGAACTGCTTTGGTAGCGATGAAGGTACTGCGCACATCGCTGGCAAAGATCAGATCCCAGGTTTCCACCGGCAGATCCAGAATATCCTTATCCTTCAGCGTGACGTTGGACGCATTGTTGACCAGAATGTCGATTCGTCCATATTTGGCAGCAATATCGTCCATGAGTGCGTGAATGGATTCCTCTACCGTAACATCCAGAACATGAAATTCTGCCTGACCGCCTGCCTGCAGGATCTCATCCACGACTGCCTGTCCCTTTTCGACCCGACGACCCGTGACGATTACCGTGGCACCTTCTTTTGCGTACATGTTGGCGATTCCACGGCCGATTCCACTGGTGGAACCGGTAATGACTGCGATTTTCCCATCTAATCGTTTCATAACATTTTCCCTCCATTTTCCATGTTACAGAGAACATTTTCTTTATCATACTCCAGAAATACAAGATTGGATTGTAATTATAAAGCAAATATTGTATATTTTAATCAGGAGGAAAGAGAGATGCGGGAGAAACTGATTCGACAGGAGAAGGTATTTGCCACAACAGAGGAAGAGAGACGGTGCGGGCTGAATTTGCTTGCCAATGAACAGAAGCTGGTGCAGATGGTGGAGGAAGGCGCACTTTCTGAAGTAAAGAAGTATCTGGCGGAAAACCGGGAAGACTATGTCTATTTATATCAGAGAATATCCCTTTCCAAATGCAAATATTATTTCTGTATTACAGCAGGCCAGATGGCTCGGTCAGCCGAAAGAGCCGGTGTGGAGGATTGGGATGCCATTGAACGTCTCGGGAACTATCTCAGTCAGGTGGAAGGCATGCAGGAAAAAAAGAGCGTATATGCGCTCCTGTGTGACATGGTGGAAGATTTTTGTATCCAGTCACAGAATCGAATCCTTACGGAAAAACCGGGACATTATTTTCGCCAGTGTTTGGAGTATGTACAAATTCATATCTACGAAGGTATTACGGTGCAGGACGTTGCGGATTATGCGCAGGTGAGCCGCAGCACGCTGACCCGGTGGTTTCAGCAACATATAGGAATGACACCATCCGCGTACATTCAGGCGTACAGGATTACACGCGCAGAAGACCTTCTCCGCCATTCATCCCTTTCCATCAGTGAAATCAGCCAGCTGCTGGGTTTCGCAGACCAGCCGCACTTCCAGAACTGCTTTCGGAAGACGGCAGGGATGACACCATGGCAGTACAGGCATCAAAACAGAGATTTGTGAAGTTCTTGTGACGCCTCTTGACTTTTCCGGCTGGGAGGCGTATATTTATAGTTACGAATTAGCACTCAATGAAGTAAAGTGCTAACAAATTCATAAAAATGTAAAAAACACTTTAAAATATACGGAGGAGAACGATTATGAGAAAGAAACAATTTAAGGCTGAGTCGAAGAAACTGCTGGATATGATGATCAATTCCATCTACACCCACAAGGAAATCTTTCTGAGAGAACTGATTTCCAATGCCAGCGATGCCATTGACAAGCTGTACTACAAGCAGCTTTCTGAAAACATTACGGGGCTTTCCAGAAGCGATTATGCCATCCGCATTGCAGTGGATAAGGATGCCAGAACTATCAATATTTCCGATAACGGCATCGGCATGACCCAGGATGAACTGGAGAACAACCTGGGCACCATCGCCAAGAGCGGATCCCTGGACTTCAAACAGAACAACGAGTCCAAAGAAGACATCGACATTATCGGACAGTTCGGTGTGGGATTTTATTCTGCATTCATGGTCAGCGAAAGAGTCACCGTGAAGACGAAGGCATATGGCAGTGACGATGCGTTTTGCTGGGAATCGGAAGGTGCCGACGGCTATACCATCGCTCCGTGCGAAAAGGCGGAACACGGCACGGAGATCACATTATACATCAAGGAGAACACAGAGGATGAAGATTATGATCAGTACCTGGAGGACTACAGAATCAGAAGTCTGATCAAGAAATACTCCGATTACATCACCTATCCGATTAAAATGAACGAGAAGGTCCGCAAGGAACTGCCGAAGCCGGAGGATGCCGCAGAGGATGTGGAGGCGGAAGTCATTTACGAAGATCAGGAAGTAACGGTCAACAGCATGGTACCGCTGTGGAAGAAGAACAAGAAGGATATCACCAAGGAAGAGTACACCCGGTACTATCAGGAGAAATTCTATGATTTCAATGAGCCTGCCCGGGTGATCCACAATAACGCAGAGGGTATGGTATCCTACACGGCCATGATGTTCATTCCGAAAAAGGCGCCGTTTGACTACTATACGAAGGAATACGAAAAGGGCTTGGCTCTTTACTCCAACGGTGTCATGATCATGGAAAAATGCCCGGATCTGCTGCCGGATTACTTCAGCTTCGTCAAGGGTCTGGTAGACAGCAGCGACCTGTCTCTGAATATCTCCAGAGAAATGCTGCAGCATGACCGTCAGCTGAAGCTGATTGCCAAGAACATCGAACGGAACATCAAGAACGAACTGACCAAGATGCTGGATGACGACAGGGAAGGATACAAGGAATTTTTCAATGCCTTCGGTTCTCAGCTTTTGTACGGGGTTTACAGCGATTACGGCATGCATAAGGATGTGCTGCAGGATCTGCTGCTGTTCTACTCTTCTTCGGAGAAGGATATGGTGACGCTGAAGGAATACGTATCCCGCATGAAGGAAGGACAGGACAAAATCTTCTATGCCTGCGGTGAAACGGTGGAAAAGATCGACATGCTGCCGCAGACCGATATGGTCAAGGATAAGGGCTATGAGATTCTGTATCTGACAGAAAATCTGGGTGAATTCGCCCTGATGATGATGGCACAGTATGACGGAAAGAGCTTCGTCAATGTCTGTGCAGATGATCTGGATCTGACTTCGGAAGAGGAAAAAGAAGCGCTGAAGGAACAGAATGAAAAAGCGAAGGATATGCTGCAGAAGATGAAGGATGCCATCGGTGACGGCGTCAGTGCAGTTCGGTTTACGGGCCGCCTGAAGAATCACCCGGTCTGCCTTACTTCTGAAGGTGCTCTGTCCATTGAAATGGAAAAGACACTGAACTCCATGCCGATGCCTTCCGACGAAAAGGTAAAGGCGGAAGTGGTTCTGGAGATCAATGCAGACCATCCGATTGCAGCACGGCTGACAGAAGTGGCAGAGTCCGGTGACGAGCAGAAGCTGGCTGATTACGCAAAATTGCTGTACGCACAGGCACGGCTGATTGCGGGACTCTCTGTGGAAAATCCGACGGAGCTGGCAGGCCTGATCTGCGGATTGATGTAGAAGGCAGATGCAGCAGGCAGAAGAAAAATCCCTGAGAGGTAAGCGCGCATGAAGAAAGCAAGCATGAAGAAAGCAAAGAAGAAACATACGGCAT
>JBJESY010000108.1:0-3900 GCA_051883035.1 Anaerovoracaceae bacterium
CGTTTGAAATCCTTGACGATCTGTACCATTTTTTCTTCGGTGAGCACGTCATTCCATTCTTCCAGGGTATACAGATAGTCTGCATCTGCTTTCAGCATATTGAAGAATAACTTCTCAAAATCCACATCCAGATCCAGCTCTGTTTCTTCGGTGATGGATTCCAGGTCGTTTGCCTGATTCAGGCTGGTATTGATACCGTCCAGAAATCCCATGAAGATGACCGGATTTGCTTCAAACTGTGCAACCAGGTCACTGAATTTGCCTGCCAGGTGCTCGTCCTTATGTGCCAGAATATGTTTATAGATTCTGGTCTCGGTATCGCTGTATTCTTCCCAGAACGCATCAAAAGTTTCTTCGGTCTGGTTTTCCATCAACTTGATCCACTGTTTATATAAACTCATGATATCCTCCGTATTGTATCCATTATAATAATTAAAGATTTTTCGCTACGCTGATGATGTCACCGACGATGGCGCTTCCTGTCGGAAGGGCACCGGCACCTTTGCCGTAAAACATCAGCTCCCCGACCATATCACCGGTGATATATACCGCGTTAAATTCGTTGCTGACACCTGCAAGCGGGTGAGATACAGGAATCTTTTCCGGTGCAACGCTGGCTTCCACACTGCCGTCTTCCTTCAGGCTGGCGTGAGCGATCAGTTTCAGCTTGCAGCCTTCTGCCGCAGCAGCTGCGATATCCTGGCTGGTGATGGCGGAAATCCCTGTCGTCGGAATGTCTGTCGGTGCGATGTATTTGTCGAATGCAAGAGCAATCAGAATGGAAAGCTTGTTTGCAACGTCGATACCTTCCACGTCAGCAGTAGGATCCGCCTCCGCAAAACCCTTTGCCTGGGCATCCTTCAGAACGTCGGCATAATCTGCGCCTTCTTCTGTCATTTTCGTAAGGATATAATTGGTGGTTCCGTTTACAATTCCCATGACTTCGAGGAAACGGTTTCCCTGCAGCTCGTTCTGGATAGAAGTCAGAACAGGAATTCCACCGCCAACGCTGGCCTCATACAGGAATTTCACGCCGTTTTTTTCTGCTGCAGCATGAAGTTTCTGATAGCTGGCTGCCACAGCTGCTTTGTTGGCTGTTACGACGTGCTTCCCATGTTCCATAGCCTGCAGCATGAAAGAAGTCGCTGGCTCGATACCGCCCAGTGTTTCGACAACCAGATCGATTTCGCTGTTTGTCAGGACATCGTCCGGATCTTCCGTATAGAGTTCTTCCGGAACTCCCGGCTTCTTGAACCGGTCCAGAATTCTGACAACCTCTACATCGCAGCCTGTCCGTTTGGTGATCAGGTCCTTGTTTTCTGTCAGGATGGTATATGTACCACCGCCGACAGTGCCAAGACCAAGAATACCGATTTTTAATGCTTTCATATAATAAACCTCCATGAGTATTTTGCAATCGAAGAAATTATATAACAAATTTGAAATTTTGTCTTTATTTATTTTCATTTTTTATTTAATATATTGTAGAAAATGTTAAGAAGATGTATACTAAAACGGAAAAGGAGAGAAAAAATGTCGTTACATATTGTTTTCGTGGAACCGGAGATTCCACCCAATACAGGAAATATCGCTAGAACATGTGCGGCAACCGATACGAAACTGCATCTGGTGAAGCCTCTTGGTTTTAATATAGATGATAAAAGCGTGAAACGGGCAGGACTGGATTATTGGCCTTATGTGCAGCTGGAAGTTCATGACAGCCTGGATGCATTTCTCAATAAATATGAAGGGAGACGAATGTTCCTGGCCACTACAAAGGGTGGACATATTTACACAGAGCCAGCCTATCAGGATGAAGATATGTTTTTGTTTGGAAAGGAAACGGCCGGTTTGCCGCGTGACTTCATTGCGGCCCATGCGGATATGGCGATTCGTATCCCCATGAGTGCGGATACCAGACTGCGTTCTTTTAACCTGGCTAATTCAGCCAATATTATTTTATTTGAAGCTTTGCGCCAATTAAATTTCCCGGGCTTGAAATAGGTATTTTTTTTTGGTATAATACTTGCATAAGGTATGAAGTGGTTTGCCGATAAGGACCACAGGCTGGCTTTTTCGGCAGTATGAGGTGTAGGATGAAACTTGGTTATGATTTAACAATCGAACAGACGCAAAAGCTTACGATGACACCGGAACTGATTCAGGCCATTCAGATCCTGCAGTTTAACACGCAGGAACTGGACGAGTTCGTTCAGGATGAACTGATGCAGAATCCGGTTCTGGAATTTGATAAGACATATGATGAGAAGAATCGTGACGAGGTTTCCAAATCGGAGGAAATGGATGTAAAGGCCTGTGAACAGGCTGATATTGACTTGCGCGAAAAAGTGAAAGAAGCCGAGTACGATGATATCAGTTATAAGCAGTGGGAATATTCCAAAGACAAGGATGAGGAATATTCTTATGAGCAGTTTGTCAGCAAGGAAGAAACACTGGAGGATTCTCTGCTGCTTCAGCTGACCTTTTCCAACCTGAAAGGGGAGGATTTGAAGATTGGCCGGTATCTTGTAGAAGCTATAGATGATAATGGATATTTGACGGTTACCACAGAAGAAGCGGCGAAAGTATTTCAGGTGGATACCGGTAAGGTTGAGGAAGTGCTCGATGTAATACAGACTTTCGAACCGTCCGGTGTAGGAGCCCGCGATCTGAAAGAATGTCTGATTATTCAGCTTGCGGCCAGAGGACTTCTGGAAGATACGGTGGAGTATATCATTCTTCATCATCTGGAAGATCTGGGTGACAACAAGCTGAACAAGGTGGCGAAGGCCCTTGGATTGCCTATCGGACAGGTACAGATGGTCTGCGATTTGATTCGTTCGCTGGAGCCGAAACCGGGCAGAAGCTTCGCCAGCGGAAGCAATGTGAAATATATTACGCCGGACGTTACGGTGGAGAAAATAGACGGAGAGTATCAGGTCATTACCAATGAATACAGTGCGCCGCGGCTGATGGTCAGTCCGTATTACACCAATCTCGCCAGATCTGCGCTGGACGATATGGAACTGAATAAATATCTGAATGAGAAATATAATGCGGCCATCTGGCTGATTAAGAGCATTGAACAGCGAAAGCAAACCATATTTAATGTGGTGGATGCCGTGGTTCGTCATCAGAAGGAGTTCCTGGATCATGGGACGAAATATCTGAAAACACTGACTCTGAAACAGGTTGCAGATGATCTGGGAATTCATGAATCTACCGTCAGCCGTGCGATTAACGGCAAGTATATGCAGACGCCGCGCGGGGTATTTGAAATAAAATATTTCTTCTCCAGTGGTGTGACAGGAAGTGATGGTGAAGGCGTTTCATCCAACAGCATCAAGTCCATGATCAAGGAAATCATCGATGGAGAAGATCCGAAGAATCCTTACAGTGATCAGGATATGGTAAAGCTGCTTAGTGACAGGGGCATCGAGATTTCCCGCCGTACGGTGGCGAAATACAGGGAAGGTTTAAATATCCTTTCTTCTTCCAAGCGGAGAAGATATTAGGAATTTAAATACATATCAACTTTTTATCAACAAATTATAATTGACCATTCGTGGAGAAATCAGGAGGAAAAAAATGGCGATTAAAGTGGGAATCAGCGGCTTCGGCAGAATCGGCCGAGTTGTTATTCGTGCTGCAATGGACATGCCGGAGATTGAAATTGCAGGTATTAATGTAAGAAATGCAGATCTGGAGTATCTTCTGTACATGCTGAAGTATGATACGACATTCGGAAGATTTCCGAAAGGTCTGGAACTGTATGACAAGGGTCTGATCATTGATGGCAAAAAAGTGCCTGTATACAGTGAGTCTGAGGCTGTAAACATTCCGTGGACGGAATGCGGGGCAGAATATATCGTGGAAGCCACCGGTGCCTATGTCACAACA
>JBJESY010000109.1:0-3872 GCA_051883035.1 Anaerovoracaceae bacterium
ATGATCATATTAGGGAAGCCCAGGGAGCGGAAGGTTTCATTGATATTGTCCATACCCAGAATATCAACCAGCACGTTAAATGCAATATTGTCACTGACGGTAATCATGACTTTATACAAGTCTTCGATGGTCAGTTCAATTCCGTCATGGAGATGATTGAGAACACCATAAGACGATTTCGTTGAAATACGTACAGAGTTCAGATCCAGACGGTAAATCTGATCCCGCTTAATCCTTCCTTCTTCCATGGCTTTAAAGCACTCGACCAGAGCCATCAGCAGGACAATGCCGGATGCCGTGAATATTTTGCAGTTTCCGCAGAACAACCTCTGACCGGTGGTAAGATTAATATAGACAACACCGACTTTTCCTTCCGTATTTGCCAGTCTGTCACTGATTGCGCTCATCATCATGATCAAAATCCTCACTTTCATTGGTATCAATGCCATACTTTTTCATTTTTTCAAAAAGACTTGTCTTGCCGATATCCAGGTATCTTGCGGTCAGCAGTCTCGATCCGCCGCATAACTTCAACGTATTTTCTATAACGCTCTTTTCAAAATCCTCCCGCTGGGCTTTCAGGGATTTCCTGACGGATGAAGCGGAAACAGTATCCGGACTGATTTCAATATCTGCGGGTAGAATGATTTTTCCATCGGACAGAATGCAGGCTTTTTCCAATACATTTTCCAGTTCGCGAATGTTTCCGGGCCAATGGTACTGCTTCATTTTATCCAGAGCAGTCGGGCTGATAATCAGCTGGCGGATATCGAGCCGTGTGCAGATTTCAGGAAGAAGATCTGTTACGATCGTAGGCAGAGAATCCAGCCTCTGACGCAGGGGAGGAACTTCAATGGGAAACACATTGATTCGGTAAAAGAGATCCTCCCGGAACAGGCGTCGGCTTACCAGATCCTGCAGGTTCTTGTTGGTAGCAGCGATGATGCGGACGTCGGCCTGTTTTTTTCGCTCCCCGCCCACAGAAAAGTAAGAACGGTTCTGCATCACCTCCAGAAGCTTTCCTTGGAGAGAAAGGGGCAGTTCTGTGATCTCATCGAGAAATAGGGTTCCGTGCTCTGCCATCTGAAAATAGCCGGGCTTTCCGCCTTTTTTTGCACCGGTAAAGGCACCTTCTTCATAGCCGAACAGCTCACTTTCCAGTAGATTGTAAGGGATTGCGGCGCAGTTTACATGAACAAACGGCTTGTCCTGCCTGCGGCTGCATTTGTGGATTTCCTGTGCCAGGAAGGTTTTGCCTGTGCCGCTTTCTCCGGTCAGCAGAATGGTAGTGTTGGTGACGGCACCTTTTTGGAGGCGATACCGGATTCTGCTGATTTTTTCATCGTTTCCCCATAAACCGAAGGTATATCCGCCGGTAATTTCCTGCTGGCTGCCTGACCGGTGCAGGCCGGTATAGACATCGGAAGTGTGATGCATGTCCACCATCAGTTCCTCTTCATTTGTAATCTGCAGAATATGGAGCTTTTGCGGCCCACAGGACAGCTGAAGACTCTGGACGAGACATGGCATTCCATGGACTGGCAGGATGCATTCAGGCCGATTCTCTACGGAGAAGAGTGCATCTGCCATATCCTCAGACAGGATTTCAGAAACGGCAGGCGGGTGGAGAAGCATTCGTGCTTCATCCCAGAATGCAGGAAATGTTTGGCCAGAGAGAATTCCGGGTATGGATTCTTCCTCCGATGCGGAAAAATCGGAATGATAGTACCGAAGACCATCTGCATTGAAAATTGTCATGGAAACTGTTGCCGATGCAGGAAATGTGATTTGCTGGTGGTCTACCAGAACCTGAATGTCCTGCAGCGATGCACGGCTTTTCGCAATGCGAAGTCTGTGGCCATGAAATACGGTATGCAGAAACACAAATTCTGCATCTTCTGCAGGTAGGACATTTTTCATCAGGCAGTCATCGGAGGAACTGCCGTATACGCCCACCAGCATTACAGTATCTCGGTCGGGAAGCGCATGACCCGATGCGTTTTCTGCAGCAGTGCGCTGTTCCTCAGTAAGAAATTCTGCATGGGGAATGAAAAGCAGAAACAGATCATTTTCGTGAATCCGTCCTTTCGGGTAACCATACGGCTCTTTCACGGAAGAACGGACCAGACGGGAAATCAGATTTTCCCCAATGTACAGAAGCTTTTTATCCTCTGTATAAACGAGAAGATTATTTTTATTCATGGGAGATCCTTTCTGGTGTGAGGTACATTCGCTTATGGTTCTATTATTCACTTTTTTTCGCAGAAGTGCAAGTACTATTTCTTTAAAGTTCGCAAATCCGAACTCGATTCGGAATTCCGAACTGTAATAAAAATGGAATTCCCTTAATTCCAACGACAAACGGAATCACGGACATGGCACAGATGTTGCATAATTATAGGATGTATTTTGTTTCAAATAATATTTCAGTCAGGCAGCTGGTCTGCTGACTGGGAAAGGAGAAAAAAATGGAAGAGAAGAAACAAAACGGACAATTTAAAAAAGTAATCGGCCTCTTCGGCGGAATCAGCCTTGTGGCAGGCATGACCATCGGTTCCGGCGTATACTACCTGGGAAGCTATGTTCTGGAAAGAGTGGACTTCAGTTTTGGACTGGCACTGCTCTGCTGGGTCATCGGAGGTATCATTTCTATCTTGGGTGGACTTTGCTTCGCTGAACTGGGAGCTTCCCGTCCGGTTGCAGGAGGTATGACCATCTATCTCAGTGAAGCCTATCATCCGGCGCTGGGATTCATCAATGGATTTTCCTGTTTCGTACTGACCTGTTCCGGTTCCATCGCTGCGCTGGCCATGGCCGCAGTTACCGGATTCAAGGGGACGTTGGGTCTTTCTGACCTGGCGATCAAGATCATCGCAATTTTAATTATCATTTTCTTTACTGCAATCAATTTGCGTGGGGCGAAGCTGGGTGTTGCCTTCCAGAACTTCACCATGGTTGCCAGAGTGATTCCGTTGATTCTGATTATTCTGATGGGTCTGTTCATGGGAGACCAGTCGGTTGACATGAGTCTGTCCATGGAGGGTACACGGGCAGAAGGCGGCGGCATAACCGGAGTGATCTCGATGATCGGATTTGCCACTTTTGCGTCTCTGTGGGCATATGAAGGGTGGACAAACCTGAATACCGTCGGCGAGGAAATGAAAAATCCAAAGAGAGATTTGCCGCTGGCGATTATTATCTCTTTGGGCTTCATCACCTTGGTTTACACCCTGTTCCAGTTTGCAATCTACCGGGTATTACCTGCAGATACCATCATCCCTATGGTGCAGAGCGGCGATATCTATCTGGGAAATGCGGTTGCTGAAAAACTCATGGGCGGCTTCGGAAAAGGACTGATCCTGGCCGGTATGACCATCGGAATTCTGGGAACCGTTAACGGCGATATTCTGGTATTTCCAAGAACTTATTATGCAATGGCAAAGGAAGGCTTCTTCCCGAAGAAACTTGCAGAAATTGATGAAAAAAGCGGTGTTCCTGTTGCAGCGACACTGGCCTCTTCTGCCATGGCCATCCTGCTGGTTGTATTCAACAGCCTGCAGAGTCTGACAGATCTGCTTATCACCCTGTCTGCACTGCTGAACGTTCTTTGTATCGGTGCAGTCATTATCTACAGAAAGAAATATCCGAATCTGGAAAGACCGTACAAGGTATGGGGCGGAATCCCTACGGTAGTGCTGACGATTATCTTCTTCGCAGTTCTGCTGATCAACAACTTCATCGAAGCACCGCTGGCATCCATTGAAGGTCTGGCAATTCCTCTAATCGGTCTGGTATTCTACGCATACTTCAAGAAGAAGAACGGCGGACAGGATTATAAGGGTGAAGGTATTGAATAAAGCATCCGAAAGATG
>JBJESY010000110.1:0-3825 GCA_051883035.1 Anaerovoracaceae bacterium
AAACGGTCATCTTTCTGGATGAGGGTGCCGTGCTGAACAGGATCAAGAATCCACTGGAAAACGGATCGGTGTATCAGGTGGATACGCCGAACTCCACCATGGCTGTCCGCGGTACCGTGTTCCTTGTGAGAGTGTGGGTAGGCACCGACGGTCAGGTGTATTCGGATGTGCAAGTGCTCGATGGTTCCGTGAAAATTGATCTGAAGAACACCCAGGGGGAATATAACGGTGTTTCGGAAACCATCACTGCCGGACAGTCAGCTGCCATCCGGGGCAACGCGGATTATTCGGAATTCATCGTCGATGAAAACGGCAATATTACCTCGTCAATCGATTATGAATCCCTTCCGCCGAAAATCGCCAAAATACTGCTGGAGTATCTGGATGACGGCGAAACCCTGTCTGTAGATCGGGAAACTCTGGAAGCAATTGCTGCCCAGGACACGGACGGAAATGACAATCCGACAGGAACAGAGGATGCGGAAGGTACTGCGGAGGAAACACATGTACATAGCTGGCAGACTGTAACCGTTCGTCAGGCCACCTGCACACAGCAGGGTCTCGTGCAGTCCGTCTGCTCTGTCTGCGGCCAGACAGGAAATCAGCGAACCATTGCGATGAAGGATCATACAGAGCCTTCCGGCTGGACCGTAGAGAAGAAAGCAACCTGCACCGAAACCGGTACGGAAACCAAATCCTGTACGGTCTGCGGCAAACTGCTGAAAACCCGCAAAACCGATGTGATTGACCATAAGGCAGGCGAGGAGCAGACCATCGATGCCACCTGTACCGAAGCAGGCTCTGTCAAAGTGCTGTGCACCGTCTGTGGTCACACCTTGGAAGAGCATATTCTGGAAGCCCTCGGCCATCAGCCGGGTGACTGGGTCGTAACACAGGCCGCCGGCTACGGCGTGGAAGGCAGCCAGACCCAGTACTGCACCGTCTGCGGCGAAGCCCTGAATGTACAGACCATCCCGGCACTGGTGATTGACTGGGTAGTGCCGAGCTGCAGCCATACAGAAGTGAAATGGGAAAAAATAACTCAGGCAGATTGCGAAAATGACGGAAGCAGAACCGGAACCTGTTCATCGTGCGGACAGACAGTGACGGAGACGATTCCTGCAACAGGGCATACAGAGGAACCGATTGAGGCAGTAGAAGCGTCTTGCACTAAAGCAGGATCTACCGCAGGAAGTAAGTGTTCTGTATGTGGTGAAATATTAGTAGAACCAAAAGAAATCCCGGCGGGGCATATTGCAGCTGAAACGTGGACGCATGATATGGAAAACTTTAAACCTACTGACGATGGATCTACTTCAATTATTGCATACAAAATATGCACAAGAGAGGATTGTGGTGAGATAGTAGAAGAAGAAACTCATACAGTGTCTTTAGATGCTGTCAAAAAGATTTGGATTTGCAATACTTGCAATGTACCGTTACCAGAATATTAGCTTGTAGTAACTTAATCCAACAATCTCAGCGGCGCCCTACTTTCGCAGGGCGCCGCTTTAAAATGAACATCTTCCTTCAGGGCGAAATCACAGAAGCTCCAGTTGTCGAAACATGCTGGATTTTGTCGAATGATGCGTAATTTCATGGAAGAAACGCTTCCTGCGTGTGCTGCTCCTGCCGCCGTGAGAGTCTCACTGCAGGTTAGCAAAAAACCCCCTAAATTTGGCAGTAAAAATCGCGATAGAAGGGGGGACACCCTTTGCAAATTAGCGGACTCTTTACAGAAATATACTAATAAATGGAAAATATGGATGAAAATACGACTTAAATCATAAAAAAACTGCGATTTCAGGCAGCGCCTCCCCCTTCTTTTGAATTATTTTGGACCCAAAAAAGGGGAATGCCTTTCCCGGATGGGAAAATGACCGCGATGCATGAGTGAACGCCTGTTCAGCATAGAGAAAACGCCGGTCCAGCATATGGAGAAATGCCTCCCCGCCCGATGCCCCACAGCCCCATGCCATTCGGACGCGGAGACGCGGAGATGACCAGGCAGGCCTGCTGATACGGCTGCACCCTGCAGTTGTCAAAGAATGTCCTGCGAGAGTGTGAATTTTACAAAGAAAGTGAATTATGCTGAGATGCGGCCGTAGGAGCGTGGCCAGGGGATGCGGCAACGAATACAGACTTTGGTTCGCTCAAACTAACTCGACAATATGAAGCGATTTTTGCTCCAAAAACACGTAAAATCGGGCCGATTTTTTCAATTTCAGCCCGATTTTTTCTCTTTTTTGCTGATTTTCTGCGAAAAATCCATTCTTTTTACGTGCATTTCAGAAAAAATGCTTCGATATTGTTGAAAAGACGAGGGCTCGCTGTCAACCAGCGCACCAGTCCAATCTAGAACCGCAGGGACAGGCAGGTCAGGCTGCCGTCAATTTTGCGGAATTCGCCGGTGTCAACCAGGATGACCGGATAGCCCAGATCTTCGATAATCTTCTGGGTCTTCGGATAGCCTTCCGGTACCAGCACGGTGCCGTTGATATTCAGGCTGTTGATGGCATACAGTTCTTCCGGTTCAACGACGAAGCGGTTGAAATCTTTGAATGCCGGCATGTCGTTCATGACAGCGGTCACCAGCATGTTGTTGTTTTCCAGGTAGATGACGAAGTCCTTCAGGTGCAGACCTTCCGTGACAGGAACGGTGGAGGAAGTGTAGCCGAACTTTGTCACGATTTCGTTGAACTGGCGGGCGCCTTCCTCATTGGTACGGTCGGAGAGACCGATGTAGAAGTGGTCGCCGACACGCATCACGTCGCCGCCTTCCATGGTGCCCGGTGCTTCGATATGGAAAATCTGGTCTTCTGTGTAGAATTTACGGATGGTGCTGATGATTTCGTGTTTTTCGCCGTTTCTGGAGTCTCTCGCCGGGTTGGTGATGATGGCACAGCGTTCCATGACGACGGCAGGGTCTTCCACGAAGCAGGAATCCGGGAATCTTTCGTCGGCTTCCAGGTCGGTCACGTCCAGGCCCAGACCCCGCAGGGTCTCCACATATTTATCGTGCTGTCTGACAGCGTTTTCATAATCCGGGGTTCCTTCGCAAAACTGACCCGTCGCAATGCCGTCGATCAGCGCGCGGCACGGTTTGCGTGTGATTGCTCTTGTAAACATTGATGTTGCCTCCTTTGACATTTCGTTGATTTATCCTTGCATGGTTTTCAGATTGTCTTTTGATATCTCTAGGATATAATAGATTTGGAGATTCGTCAAACGCAATATTATTATGGATAATATGCGAAAAAGTCATGAAATATTTCGTGCCTCTTATTGACCGGTATGTCACGAAAACACCGCTGCAAAGTGATGTGATTTTACTTTCCCAACAACCAGTCGGACAGATTTTTGACCTGGATGCCGTTGTAGTTTCCCACAGTGAGTCGATCTCCGGTCAAAACGATTTTCTCGTAATTGTCCCGGATCTTTGAGAGTGGATTCAGCTCGCGGTCGAAGGTGTCTTTCGCAGTCATATCTGCTGTAACCTGATAATAGGTATAGGTTCCCTGCTTTTCTGCAACGAAGTCTACTTCCGTATTGCCGACCTTTCCAATCATAACGCGGCAGCCTCGGCGAAGAAGCTCAAAATAGACCATGTTCTCCAGTGAAAACCCCAGATCGTATCGACTGCGAGGCAAGATATGATTCCGTAAGCCAAGATCCACAATATACAGCTTGCGATTTGTTTGCAGAAGCTGTTTCCCCACGATGTCAAAACGCTCTGCAGGGTAGAAGAGAAAGGATTCTGTAAGTGCTTCAACATAATCGCTCACCGTGTTAGGTGAGACTTTTCTTCCGTTTGAGGTCAGATAG
>JBJESY010000111.1:0-3788 GCA_051883035.1 Anaerovoracaceae bacterium
TATGAGGCCAATGGAACGGTTCCTAACAGTGCCATGAGCGGTCTGTAATCCGGAATTCCGTTATGAAAGAGAAGAAAACGCCATGAAGCAATGTAATATCGGGGTGCTTGCCCATGTGGATGCCGGCAAGACCACCTTATCGGAAAGCATTCTATATCTGACCGGAGCGATTCGGAAATTAGGCCGTGTGGATCACCAGACGGCCTTTTTGGATACGGATAAAATCGAACAGTCCCGGGGCATCACAGTGTTTTCCAAGGAGGCACGGTTTGCACTTGGTAACCTGCAGGTGACCCTCCTGGATACGCCGGGGCATGTGGACTTCAGCGGTGAGATGGAGCGGACGCTGCAGGTGCTGGACTGTGCAATCCTGGTCATCAGTGGGGCCGACGGTGTGCAGAGCCATACGGTGACACTTTGGAAATTGCTGGAGACCTACGGCATTCCGACCTTTCTGTTTGTGAACAAAATGGATCAGCCCGGCACGGATCGGGATGCCCTGCTTTCGTCTCTGGCGGAGTATCTGGGGGAAGGATGCATTTTGTTTGAGGATGGAAAGCCGTCTCCGGATGGGCTGGAGAATCTGGCCATGTGCAGCGAGCCCCTGATGGAAGAATACCTGGAAAGAGGCGGCATGGAAGATACGACGGTGCGGCGTGCCATCGCAGATCGGAAGGTGTTTCCGGTTTGCTTCGGGTCTGCGCTGAAGCTGGAGGGCGTGGAGGCCCTGCTGCAGACTCTGAAGGACTACGCTCCGGTGCCGGAATATCCGGAAACGTTCGGCGCCAGAGTGTATAAGATCACCCGTGACAAACAGGGAAAACGGCAGACCCATATGAAGATTACCGGCGGAACCCTGAAAGCTCGTGACCTGCTCCATGGTATAGATCTGAAGGGAGAACCGTGGGAGGAAAAGGCAGATCAGATCCGTCTGTATGTCGGCGACAGTTTTCAGATGATACCGGAAGCAGAAGCCGGCACGGTCTGTGCTGTGACGGGACTTGCCCATACCTGGGCAGGAGAAGGGCTGGGCTTCGAAGCGGAGTCAATCCATCCGCCTACGCTGGAACCGGCATTCAGCTACCGGATGATCCTGCCGGAAGAGGCAGATCCGGCCCTGACTCTGCAGAAACTGCGACAGATGGAGGAGGAAGAACCATTGCTGCATCTGGTCTGGAAGGAAGCCCTGCAGGAGATTCACGTGGAAGTCATGGGAGACCTGGGACTGGAGATTTTGGGAAGTCTGATCAAACGAAGATTTGACCTGGACGTTTCTTTCGGCGCAGGAAGCCTGATTTATAAAGAAACACTTTCGGCGCCGGTCATCGGCATTGGCCACTTCGAGCCTCTTCGCCATTATGCAGAGGTGCAGCTGCTTCTGGAGCCGGGTGCGCCGGGGAGCGGGCTGGTTTTTGATTCGCTGTGCAGTGAGGATAAACTGGACCGGAACTGGCAGAGGCTGATTCTGACTCATCTGCAGGAGCGGAATCATCCGGGGGTGCTGACGGGCAGCACCGTGACGGATCTGAAGATTACCATTCTGGGCGGCCGGGCCCATCTGAAGCATACTGAGGGAGGAGACTTCCGACAGGCCACTTATCGAGCTATCCGGCAGGGACTGCGAAAAGCAGAGGCGGCGGGAAATGCAGTGCTGCTGGAACCGGTCTGCCGCTTCCGCCTGGAAGTGCCGACGGAACATGTGGGCAGAGCCATGTCGGATCTGCAGAGAATGGGGGCGCAGTCCAGCCTGCAGGAGACCGGAGGCAAAGCCATGGCACTCCTCACCGGAAGCGGACCTGCAGCCACGCTGAAAGAGTATGCCCGGGATGTGGCCGCCTATACCCGTGGTCTGGGCAGATTTTTGTCTTCCATGGACGGATATGGTCCGTGCCACAATTCCGAAGAGGTGATTGGACTGGCTGGATACCGGCCGGAAGCGGATCTGGAGAATCCTACCGGTTCGGTGTTCTGCGAACATGGTGCGGCAGTCTATGTTCCATGGCAGGAAGTGGATGCACGGGCCCATGTGGACAGCGGATACCGGCTGGACGGGGAAGGCCGTCTGGTAAGAAGCGGTGCTGTCGGCGGTGAAAACAGCGGATCCGGGAAGAAAGAGAAGGGACTTGGGGGCATTTCTGCCAGCGAAAAGGAACTGGAGGAGATCTTTCTCCGAACCTACGGCAAGAGCAAGCGGGATGAAGCCCTGCGGCGGGAACATATGGCCAAAGGCAGCCGCCGTCCGCAGATGCCTGATCTGGGCAGTCTGACCCATAAGGATGACAACGGCGGGGAGAGCTACCTGATTGTGGACGGATATAACGTGATCTTTGCCTGGGAGGAACTGAAAGAGCTGGCTGCGGTCAATCTGGACAGTGCACGGGAAGCATTTCTGGAAATACTGATTCATTATCAGGGCTACAGAAAGGTAGGAATTCTGGTGGTCTTCGACGGGTATAAGGTAAAAGGAAATCCGGGGACGCAGATGAAACATGCCGGACTGGATGTGGTCTATACGAAGGAAGCGGAAACGGCAGACAGGTTCATCGAAAAAACCATCTATGAGCTGGGCCGCAAGTATAAGATCACGGTGGTCACCTCAGACCGGCCGGTACAGATGGCGGCCATGGGGGACGGTGCAGTGCGCATGTCTGCAAGGGAGTTCTATCAGGAGGTCATGGCAGTCTCCGCAGAAATCCGGCAGAAACTGCAGCAGCAGAGGCCGGAAAAGAACCGGCCATTTGAGGGAAAGCTGGAATCCCATGGAGAAGCGAAGGGAAAAAAGACTTTTGATAAAAAAATACCACAGAAATAAAAGAAAAAAAGTGACATTTGCTGCATATGGGTATATACTGAAAATTGGAGTAAAAAAGAAAGGGAAAGAATAAAAATGGGTTAAAAAAAAGAGAAAGTGTGGTGTGTGATGAGAAAGATATTGAAATTGTGTGGAATCATCCTGATTCTGGTCCTGTTTTTCGCTGCGCTGCGGTGGGTAAATCAATGGGCCCGGGATGCACAGGATACTGCTGCAGTATCCGTGATGGATGACGTTGTCAATGCGGCACCGGAATTTACCGTCTATGACGGGGAAGGACAGCCGGTCAGTCTGAGCGATTTTGCGGACAGGCCCATCGTCCTGCATTTCTGGGCCAGCTGGAACGAGCAGTGCAGGGAAGATCTGCAAGTATTTGAAGAGGCGTATCTGGAATATGGACAGCAAGTGGAATTTCTGATGATCAATATGACCGACGGAAGCAAGGAGACGATGGAAACAGCCAATGCGTTTCTGGAACGGATCCAGTACAGCTTTCCGGTATACTTCGATCTGGATAAAAATGCCTATGTCACCATTCCGGTTCGGTCGATTCCGTCGACTTATTACATAGACCGGGATTTCCAGATGGTAGCCCGTGCGGCCGGCGGCACTAATACAGAGGAGACGCTGGAAGAAGGCCTGCAGATGCTGCTGGATGATGCAGCGTGAAAGACGAAAAAAGAGAAACACGAAGACGACATAAATCGGGTACTGCCTGGCTTATGTCGTTTTTCTTTGCGATCATTTCGATGCGCATCCTCCCGAAAAGCCGGCGCTCTCCGGCATAAGACATGCAGCCGGGGGCATATATTTTGCGAAGAGGGCGGATTTAACCTGAGTTTAACATGAGTGCGGTTTCAGCTTTAACATTACTGCCGTATACTCAGACTGTAAAAAGGAAAACATAGAATAAAAAGTTCGAGGAGGAAAATCGAAATGAAAAAATTACTTGCAATCGCACTTACCATCGCCATGA
>JBJESY010000112.1:0-3784 GCA_051883035.1 Anaerovoracaceae bacterium
AAGGGATTGACGACGGCATCATTTGCAGCTGTGTAAAGAACAAGGTACCGTTCGTATTAAACGGATCCATTCGCGACGACGGACCACTGCCGGAGGTATATGAGCATACTTATGTGGGACAGGACACAATCCGATCCCATGTGCGGAAGGCCACGACGGTCATCGGTATGGCCACGGTGCTGCATACCATCGCCACGGGCAACATGACGCCGACCTACCGAGTGCTGGAGGACGGCACGATCCGGCCGGTGTACTTCTATATGGTAGACACCTCGGAGTTTGCGGCAAACAAGCTTGGCGACCGGGGCAGCTTGTCGGCCAAGGGAATCGTTACCAATGTACAGGACTTCATGCGGAATCTGGCAGCAGGACTGGACCTGTAAGATACGGCGAAAAATATTCATGAAAATTCATAAAATTGAGGGCGTTTGCCCTCTTTTTTGTTGCATTTCCATGGCAGAGACTGTAAACTATAAGAAATTGAAAAACAGTATGAACCACAAGGAGGCCGGATCGTTGAAACACACCATCACACCATTTCTGCTGCAGCATGCGGCGCTTCATCCGATTTCTTTCCATATGCCCGGACACAAAGGCTCTGCCATTTACCGGGAGTGCGGCTACGGAGAATTTCTCGACAGGCTGATGGACTGCGATATTACGGAAATACCCGGCGCGGACAACCTGTTTCAGACGGAAGGCCCGCTGCTGGAAATCATGCATCGTTATCAGGCGATGTATAGGGCAAAGGCGTCTTATCTGCTGGTAAACGGCAGTTCCGGCGGCCTCATTGCGGCCATTCTGGCATCCGTATCCCGGGGCGGGAAGCTTATTCTGGCGCGAAACTGCCATAAGTCCATTTTTAACGCATTGTCCTTAGGCGATATATCGCCGGTATACGCCTATCCTGATACCATCAAGGAGTACGGGATCCTGGGGAGCATTTCCACGGAGGAGGTGGTCCGTTGCATGGAAGAGCATCCCGATGCAGAGGCGGTGATCCTGCCGTCGCCCAACTATTACGGCATCTGCAGTGATGTAAAGACCATTGCGGAGGCGGTTCACAAACGCGGAAAGGTCCTGATCGTGGATCAGGCCCATGGTGCCCATCTGCCGTTCTTCGCAAAATATATTCTCCCGGCTTTTTCCGGCGGGGAGAAGGGGCTGCGGTTTCCGGAGGCGGCGGAGGATCAGGGTGCCGATCTGGTAATCAACAGCATCCATAAGACCTTGGCGTCTTTCACCCAGACCGCTCTTCTGAATGTGTGTACGGATCGGGTCAATCTGTATGATCTGGAGGACCGGCTGCAGGCCATCGAGAGCTCCAGCCCATCCTACCCGCTGATGGCATCGCTGGATATCAATGCAGACTTGCTGGAGCGCTGCGGTGAGAAGCGGATTCGAAGCTGGGCAGAGGATCTGGCCTGGTTTTATGAAGAGGCGCCGAAGCAGGTGCCGGGTCTTCGGCTCATGGAGCATCCGATGCTGGATCCCACCAAGCTGAATCTGGACATGTCTGCATACGGTCTCAACGGAAATGAGCTGGAGGAAGAACTGATGAAGAGAGGTATCTTCATCGAACTGGTGACGGGAAACATTCTGATGTGCATGACGGGAATCGGCAACCAGCGATCCGACTACAAAAGACTGGTGGATGCATTGAAAGAAATCGCAGGCGAGCGGATTTTGGGAAGTGAGATGAAAAAGCAGCCGGAGGCCGTAACCAGAAGTCTTACCATGAAACCGGTACCGGTGAAAAAAGAACGGATTCCGCTGCGGGAGGCGGCGGGCAGAGTCTGTGCGTCCTCCGTCATCCCTTATCCGCCGGGCATTCCCATTGTGTGTCCGGGTGAGGTGTTTGATCCGGAAGTCATCACATATATTGAAGAGCGGCGCCGGGCAGAAGAAAAGGTCATCGGACTGGACGGACTGGGCCGTGTTATCGTAGGAGCTGAGCAATAAAAAGGAAGGGTTTAAAAAGTGTTAAACATGAAGCAGGCAGTAATCAACGGAAAAATCTATGTGGAAAAAGGTATCTATGCCCAGGCACTGCTGGTGGAGGACGGGGTGATTACCTGCGTCGGAACGGAGG
Organism: Anaerovoracaceae bacterium; assembly: GCA_051883035.1. GTDB lineage: Bacteria > Bacillota > Clostridia > Peptostreptococcales > Anaerovoracaceae > RGIG7179. The sequence continues at coordinate 2,093 of JBJESY010000112.1, forward strand.
AAGAAGTACGCCGCAGTGCGGGAGAAGACTTTGAAATCTATGACTGTCAGGGCAGGACTGTGATTCCGGGTCTGAATGACACCCATCTGCACTTCGTGCAGTTTGGTATGGTACTGAACCGGGCACCTATCGAAGGAAGCCGATCGGTGGATGAAGTGGTGCAGCGATGCAGGGAATTTATCGAAGAGCATCCGCAGCGGGTAAAGAACGGGCTCCATGCCAACGGCTGGAATCAGGATCTGTTTACGGAAGGCGAAAAAAGGATGCCCAATCGTTATGACCTGGACCGGATCAGCACGGAGATTCCTGTGGTGCTGGAACGGGTCTGCGGTCATGCCATTTCCGTCAACAGCAAGGTAATCGAGCTGCTGGGCTTAACAGAGGATTCACCGCAGGTGCCGGGCGGCCAGTTCCTGAAAGGGGAAGACGGAAAGCTCAACGGTATTTTCACCGAAAATGCCTGCAGCTGTGCCCTGAATCTCTTTCCACCGGCAACGAAGGAGGAATTGCATGAAGCGATGGAAACAGCCATGGACTACGCCGTCAGCCACGGCCTGACCAGTGTACAGAGCAACGATGCAGGAACCTCTTTCGGCGGATATGAGAACTTCTTTTCCATGATGCATGAAATCTATGACGGGGATCAGGCGAAAGTCCGCTACCGGCATCAGGTGTCCTTCCAAGATACGGACACGTACAAGGCGTTTCTGAAGGGCGAATATCTGGATCCCCGCTATGGCGGAGATTCCTGGCTAACTATGGGACCGCTGAAGCTGTTTAAGGACGGCAGCCTGGGCGCCAGAACGGCATATATGAAAAACGGCTATGTGGGTGAACCGGACAATCACGGTGTGGACTGCATCTCGAAAGAGGAAATGACGGAGTTCTGCCTACTGGCGAAGGAACACGGCATGCAGGTGGCAACCCATGCCATCGGCGATGCGGCATGTGAAGAGACCATAGAATGCTATGAGAAGGCATTTGTGGATGGAGAGAACAAGCTCCGCCATGCACTGGTTCACTGTCAGATTACAGACCGGGGAATTCTGGAACGGATTGTGGAAAAGGATATTTACGTCATGGCTCAGCCGGTTTTCATCGACTATGACATGACCATTCTGGAAAAGCTTTGCGGAACGGAGCTGGCAGCCACCTCCTACAACTTCGGCACACTGCTCCGGGAAGGGACACACCTTTCCTACGGAACGGACTGTCCGGTGGAAGACTGCAACCCGTTTGACAACCTGTATATGGCCGTGACCCGAAAAGACAGAAAAGGAAATCCGGAAGGCGGATTTTTCCCTTCGGAATGTGTTGACGTGGAAACTGCCATCGATGCATATACACTGGAAAGCGCTCGAAATGAATTCCAGGAAGACCGAAAGGGCAGGCTGAAACCGGGATATTACGCAGATCTGGTGGTGCTGGATCGGGATATTTTCACGGTGGATCCAATGAAAATCCGCGAAATTCTGCCGGTTATGACTATGGTGGGCGGAAAAATCGTTTATTCCCGCTGAAACAGTATGCAAAACGCCAGCCGGATCGATTCCGGCTGGCGTTTTTGGATGTGACGGATGTGAAAATGCATTTTGGCATGAAAAAAACGGGGAAAGATGGAGAAAAAATGCAGCACTGCATTCGTGGAGAGAGGCGTCAGAATGAAGAATGGACAAAACTGCTGCTAGAAAT
>JBJESY010000113.1:0-3779 GCA_051883035.1 Anaerovoracaceae bacterium
CAGAAAGGAAAGCCCCCACAACATGCAGAGTATCAGCATCAGAAGCCAGGTCAAACGATTCTGCCTCCCTCTTTTTCACTTTTTTTCAGCAGTGCATGGATCCGCTCGTTGAGCATTTCCAGCGCAACCCGGTTGTAGCCGCCTTCCGGAACGATGACATCCGCATATTTTTTGCTCGGTTCCACGAACTGCTCATGCATTGGCTTTACCGTGGTCAGATACTGGCTGACCACCGAATCCAGAGTCCGTCCCCGTTCCCGCACGTCGCGGAGAATGCGGCGGATAATCCGCACATCGGCGTCCGTATCGATGAACACCTTGATATCGCACAAATCCCGCAGCTGTTTGTTCTCAAAAATCAGGATGCCTTCCACCACCACCACTTTGGCAGGATTTACCCGGACTGTCTCGTCGATCCGGTTGTGAATGGTAAAATCATAGACCGGTCGATCCACCGTCTGCCATTTTTTTAGTTGATGAATATGCCGGATCATCAGATCTGTATCAAAGGCGTCCGGATGGTCATAGTTCAGCTTTTTCCGTTCCTCAAACGGAATCTCGTTATGAGACTTGTAGTAAAAATCATGGCTGAGAATGGCGATATCGTCATGAAATTCTTCTTTGATTTTATAAATCATGGTACTCTTGCCGGAACCTGTCCCACCGGCAATTCCGATTACGATGACGTTCTGCATGGACTCCTCCGTCTGCTGCTGTTTTTTCTGTCCGCTGCTGCTACTTCTGTTCGCTGAGCGGCGTGGTATCTCTGTCTTCTGCTGTGATGGAAGATCCCAGATTGAGGGATGCCTTTTCCAGCTCCAGCATGATATTGTTGATATTCTGCAGCTTCTCCGGAGAAATGATGCTGTTCACGGCGCCCTTCGTGTGCTCCAGAAGATTCTGCAGGTTCTTTTCCACATCGGCGATTTTCTCTTTCAGGCTCGCCACATCATCCTCATCAATGGCATCCCGGATAATTTCTTCCTTGCTGAGAAGCGTGCCTGTTTCCAGTTCAAATTCGGAATTTCCTTCGATAACAACAGGCTCGTAGCCATAGACTTCCCGGATTTTTTCAGCGAAGTCATGCTTGGAGTCTGCTTCGCCATGGACAAGGAAGATCTGTTTCGGCTTCACCTGGAAACCACCCAGCCAGTCCAGCAGTCCTTTCTGGTCTGCATGACCGGAGAAACCTTCCAGATTGTAAATTTCTGCATTGACGCTGATGGTTTCGCCGAAAAGCTTTACTTCCTTCGCACCTTCCACCAGGGACCGTCCCAGGGTGCCTTCTGCCTGATAGCCCACGAAGATCACGCTGTTTCTCGCATCCCAGAGATTGTGCTTCAGATGATGACGGATTCGTCCCGCTTCGCACATGCCGCTGGCGGAAATGATGATTTTCGGTGTTCTGTCCGTATTCAGCATCTGGGAATCCGCGGTATTTCTGGTGAATTTCAGATTCTTGAAATCCAGCGGATTGTCGCCGCTGAGGATATAGTTCCTGGTCTCCTCATCGAAGACCTGCGCATTCTTTTTAAACACCTCGGTAGCTGTGGTAGCCATCGGGCTGTCGATGTAAACATTGACATTCTCCAGATCTTTCTGATATTCCTTATGCTGCTCATAGAACATGTTGAACTGATAAATCAGTTCCTGGGTTCTGCCCACGGCAAAGGACGGGATAATCACATTTCCTCCCCGTTTCACCGTCTTCAGGGTGATCTGGATCAGCTGGTCGATGCTGGTGGCATTCTGCGGATGCAGACGGTTGCCGTATGTAGTTTCCATAATCACATAATCGGCTTTTTTGATCTTCACCGGGTTCCGAAGAATCGGCCGGTCCATAACCCCCAGATCTCCGGAAAAGACAATCTTCGATGTGGTTTCGCCTTCATCGACCCAGAGCTCCGTGATGGCGGACCCCAGAATATGTCCCGCATCATTGAACACGATCCGCATGCTTTCATTCAGCTCAATGAGCTGATCGTAGAGAACCGGCTTCACCAGTTTCAGTGCCGCCTCCGCATCGCGGGCCGTATACAGCGGTTCCACCGGCGGCTTTCCGGTTCTGGCGTTCCTTCTGGACTGCCATTCTGCATCCTTTTCGTGAATATATGCACTGTCCTTCAGCATGACCTCCAGCAGATCCGCTGTGGCATCGGTACAGTAAATGCTGCCCTTGAATCCACGCTTTACCAGCAGCGGCAGACGGCCGCAATGGTCAATATGAGCGTGACTCAGCAGCACGCATTCGATTTCCTCTGCATCAAACGGAAAAGGCTCTTCGTTGAGCTTCTCCATCTCTTTCCCGCCCTGAAACTGACCGCAATCCAGAAGAATCTTATGATTCTCTGTGGAAAGCAGGTGACAGGATCCGGTTACCCCCATAGATGCACCGCAAAACTGAATCTTCATCTTTGTACCTCCTGTTGTATTTATTATTACTTATAGTTCCAAAGATCCCGGCATGCCGTGGACACCGCCGTCGCGCCTGCATCCAGCGCGGCATCCACTTCCTCCCGGAATTCCAGCAGGCCGCCAACCAGAATTGGTGTCTTCACCCGTTCTGCGAATTCCCGGATCTTTTTTACCACCACACCCGGCATGATTTCCACCATTTCCGGCTTGGCGATGCGGATGGATTCCACCGCTGTATCCACGGAATGAGAATCCACGATAAAGAACCGCTGTACCGTTGCAAGCCCCATCTCTCTGGCAAGTCGGATCATGCTGGTCTTTGTTGTCAGAATACCGTCAGCACCCAGTTTTTTCAGGAATTCCAGACCTGCCCGGTCTTTTCCGATGCCATCGGTGAAATCCATGTGTATAAAGATGGTTTTCCCGGCTTCATGGCATCGCCGGATCAGATCCTCTACCGTCAGAATGCTGGAATACTGCATAAAGATCACTTTGACCTTGGATTCCAGTGCGGCAGTAAAATCCTCCTCCGTTCTTACCGCTGCGGCAACCCGCCTTCCCTCAAAAACTGCTTTCTCACTCATTTTCCTTTTCCTCCTTATTTCAGGTCATCCCCGTGGTAGTCAGATCCCTCTGTGATATGCAGATGGTATTTGCCCGCCAGATTCACAAGTTTTATAATCTCCTCTTCACTGTGGGTCGGGTAGATGCATTCCATGCCGGCAAGCCCCATCTTTTTCAGCTGCCGCAGCATGCTGTCCAGATTTTCCCAGAATTCTTCGCTGCCCCGCGGTCCCATCTTCCGGATCTTCATCGGATGGGCCAGCACCGCCATACCGCCGGCTTCCTTCAGAAGAGAAATGGCCTCTTCCACGGAAATCTTTTTCCGGCTTATGGCTTTCAGTTCCGTGGATTCCAGCAGTTTTCCCGGAGCAAACGCTTCCGCCGGTGCGGAGATGTATCCTTTGGCTGCCAGTGCCCGGGCAAAATTCGGTTTCCCGATGTAGGTCTGTCCCGGTCTCTGCTTCAGATCTTCTATTTTCAGTGCATATCCCAGTTCCTGCAGTTTGGCCAGCATTTTCTCATTTCTTTCGTTCCGGTACTGCCGCAGTTCTTCCAGCTTCGCTCGAAGGGCAGGATTCTCCGGATCGAACTGATACCCCAGAAGGTGCAGTTCCTTTCCTTCATGCTCCACTGCCAGTTCCACGCCGGAGATTACCTTAATCTTCAGCGCTTCTCCGGCGATCAGGGCTTCCTGTACGCCGTCAATACCGTCGTGGTCGGTAATGGAAATCATGTCATATTCCATATCATAGTACCTGCGTACCAGTTCCGTCGGCTTCATGGTGCCGTCGGAATACCAG
>JBJESY010000114.1:0-3772 GCA_051883035.1 Anaerovoracaceae bacterium
CGTAAGATGCAGCGGCGGAAACCGCGCTTCCGAGAAATATAAGGAAATGGGAATCCAGACATGTACAGAAGCTGCCAGGCTGAACCCGAAGGACTACGGTCTTTGCACCACCGGCTGCCTGGGACAGGGCACCTGTACCGGCGTATGCCGCTACGGCGCGCTGACCATTGTAAACGGAACTGCCAAGGTAGATCCGGACAAGTGCGTCGGATGTAAGGATTGTACATATGCATGTCCGAAGAAGCTGATCGTTATGGTTCCATACAAGGGAACCAAGCTGGTACCGTGTGCTTCCGAAGACGATTACGAAGATAAAGCAGCAGTCTGCGACTCCGGCTGTATCGCCTGCGGAGACTGCAAGGCAAACTGCCCGAACGGCGCCATCTACGCAGAAGGCAAGCATGCGGTCATCGATCCGGAAATCTGTGAAGACTGCAAGGTTTGTCAGTATATGTGCGCAAGAGGTGTTATTAAGGAACAGGTAGTTCCTGAATACATCTTCTTACAGAGAGAAGCCCTTGGACTTCAGGAAGGAGAGTGATTCAGGTGAGAAAATTAAAGACTATGGATGGAAACACCGCGGCCGCTCATGTAGCTTATGCCTTCTCTGAGGTTGCAGCGATTTACCCGATTACACCATCTTCCCCGATGGCAGAGAGCATGGACGAATGGGTTTCCCAGGACAGAACCAATATCTTTGGAGAAAAAGTTAAAATCGTAGAAATGCAGTCCGAAGGCGGCGCTGCAGGTGCAGTACACGGTGCCATCACCGCAGGTGCCTACACCTCCACCTTTACCGCTTCCCAGGGTCTGCTTCTGATGATTCCAAATATGTATAAGCTGGCCGGTGAACAGACGCCGACCGTATTCCACGTAGCAGCAAGAGCACTGGCTACACACGCCCTGTCCATTTTCGGAGATCACTCCGATGTTATGGGATGCCGTCAGACCGGTTTTGCCATGCTGTGCTCCAACAGCGTACAGCAGGTTATGGATCTGGCCGCCGTTGCACATCTGGCTACCATTGCCGGCAAACTGCCGATGCTTCATTTCTTCGACGGTTTCAGAACCTCCCATGAGAATCAGAAGATTGAAATGTGGGACTATGAAGATCTGAAGGAAATGGTTGACTGGGATGCAGTAAAGCGGTTCAAGCAGAATGCGCTGCATCCGATGAATCCGCACAGCAGAGGTTCCGCTGAGCAGCCGGAAACCTTCTTCCAGCACAGAGAAGCCTGCAACCCGGCTTATCTGGAAACCGCGGATATCGTCAATGAATACATGGAAAAAGTCAATGCCAAAATCGGCACAGACTATAAGCCGTTCAACTACTATGGTGCACCGGACGCAGAAGAAATCATCGTAGCGATGGGCTCCGTCTGCGATGCAGCAGAAGAACTGATTGACTACCTGAACGGGAAAGGAAAGAAAGTCGGTATCATCGAAGTGCACCTGTACCGTCCGTTCTCTCAGAAGTATCTGCTGAATGTTATTCCGAAGACAGTGAAGAAGATTGCAGTTCTGGACAGAACCAAGGAACCGGGCGGCATGGGCGAGCCTCTGTTCCTGGACATCGTTGCGGCTCTGAGAGGCACTGAATTTGAAAACTGCTTCGTATGCGGCGGACGTTACGGTCTGGGTTCCAAGGATACCCAGCCTGGAGATATTCTGGCTGTTTACGAAAATCTGTGGAGCGAATCTCCGAAGAAGGAATTCACCATCTCCATTACAGACGACGTGACGGGACTGTCTCTTCCGGTAACCGAAAATCCGGATGTGGCGCCGAAGGGAACCAAGGCCTGCAAATTCTGGGGTCTGGGTGCTGACGGAACCGTTGGTGCCAACAAGAACTCCGTAAAGATTATCGGTGACCATACGGATAAAAAGGTACAGGCATACTTCCAGTATGACTCCAAGAAATCCGGCGGCGTGACCATCTCCCACCTGCGTTTCGGAGATGAGCCGATCAAGTCCACCTACTATGTAAAGCAGGCTGACTTCGTTGCATGCCATAACTCTGCATATCTGTACAGATATGAAATGGTACAGGATGTGAAACCGGGCGGATTCTTCCTGCTGAACTGCGTATGGAATGATGAAGAGCTGGATCACCACCTGCCTGCCAGAGTGAAGAGATATATCGCCAATAACGACGTACAGTTCTACACCTGCGACGCTGTATCCATTGCGAAGGAAATCGGTCTGGGTGCCAGAAGAACCAATACTGTACTGCAGGCAGCATTCTTCAAGCTGGCTGACATCATTCCAATCGATGATGCAGTAGGCTACATGAAGGATGCCATCCAGAAGACCTACGGCAAGAAGGGTGAAAACATCGTAAAGATGAACCAGGCTGCTGTGGATGCCGGTGTAAACCATATTCATAAAGTGGAAATTCCGGAAAGCTGGAAGACCGCAGAAGAAACCGAAGAAGCGAAGAAACTGGTTGGACGCAATGAACAGCAGACCGAATACCTGAACAAGGTTCTGGTACCGACCAACACCCTGACCGGTGATGCTGTTCCTGTTTCCACCTTCCTGGATACCGCAAACGGCATGATCCCTGCAGGTACTGCTGCTTATGAAAAGCGTGGCATCGCTGCAGATGTACCGAAGTGGAACATGAAGAACTGCATGCAGTGTAACTGGTGTTCCTATGTATGTCCGCACGGCGTTATCCGTCCGTTCGTTCTGACTGACGAAGAAGTGGCAGAAGGCGAAGTGACCGGAACCCTGACCATGAAGGGTGCCAAGGACAAGAAGTTCACCCTGGCAATTTCCGCTCTGGACTGCACCGGCTGCGGATCCTGCGCACAGGTCTGCCCGGCCAGAAACAAAGCTCTGGAAATGATTCCGGCAGAAGACGAATATGTAAATGCACAGCAGGAAAGATTTACTTACCTGTTTGACCATATCGATGAAAAGGAAACACCGTTCAAGGCAGATACCGTAAAGGGATCCCAGTTCAGACAGCCTCTGATGGAATTCTCCGGCGCATGCCCGGGCTGCGGTGAATCTCCTTACGCCAAGCTGATCACCCAGCTCTTTGGTGACAGAATGTACATTGCCAACGCCACCGGCTGCTCCTCCATCTGGGGCTGCTCCGCACCGGCAACTCCGTACACCGTAAACAAGGAAGGCAGAGGTCCTGCATGGGCAAACTCCCTGTTCGAAGACAATGCGGAATTCGGTCTGGGCATGGCCATCTCCGTCAATGCGAGAAGAAACGAGATGAAGTCTGCCGTAGAACGTCTGGTTGACGTGGTTGGCGTTCCTGCAAGAGCATGGCTGGCTACCATGAACGATGCAGAACATGCGGAAAAGACCGGCGAAATCCTTCTGGCCAAGTGTGAAGAACTGGCTGCTTCCAACGAAGATGCCGCTTACGTTGTTGCCAACAAGGATATGCTGATCAAGCCGTCCATGTGGATCTTCGGCGGTGACGGCTGGGCTTACGATATCGGTTACGGTGGTCTGGACCACGTTCTGGCATCCGGTGAAAACGTAAACGTGATGGTATTCGATACCGAAGTTTACTCCAACACAGGCGGTCAGTCCTCCAAGGCTACTCCGATCGGTGCAGTTGCCAAATTCGCAGCTTCCGGTAAGGCAGTAAAGAAAAAGGATCTGGCACAGATTGCCATGGCATACGGCTATGTATATGTAGCTCAGATTGCAATGGGTGCAAATCCGGAACAGACCCTGAAGGCAATCCGCGAAGCAGAAGCTTACGATGGTCCTTCACTGATTATCGCATACGCTCCTTGTATCA
>JBJESY010000115.1:0-3765 GCA_051883035.1 Anaerovoracaceae bacterium
CTTCGATCTCACCATTGATGATCTTTTCTGCCATGTCATCCACTTCACTCTTCAGGGAATCCGGAACCTGCTGGGTGGATTCTTCATCACCGTAAGCGATGGAGATATATCCGTTGGCCATATTGGTTACCAGAACCTTACCGCCTTCCCAGGTGCCGTTATCGGCGAAACCGGCAATGGCATCGTAGATGGACTGGCCCACTTCCTTCTTCATGGAGCAGATGATGACATCATCATATTCCGGATTGGTCAGCTTCTGGTCTGCATCCACACCGATGGCGTAGAAGCTCTTCTCCTGTGCAGCTTCGAAAATTCCGTTTCCGGTATTGCCTGCCACGTTGAAGATCACATCGGCACCCTTGTCAGCCAGAGTCAGGGCACATTCCTTACCCAGAGCCGGGTCTTCATAGTCGCCTGCGATGATGGTTTCCACCTTGATGTCAGGATTTGCATATTCTGCACCCTGCTTATAGCCTACCAGGAAGTCGCCGATGACATCTCCGTCATCTCCGCCGACTGCACCAACCACACCGTTCTTGGACATCTGTGCTGCGATGTATCCTGCCAGGAAGGAACCTTCATTCTGTGCATAGGTGATGCACAGCAGGTTCGGAATGTCTGCGATGGTTTCCACCGGGTTATCGACGAAGATGAACTTCGTATCCGGATATTCCGGTGCAACTTCCTCGATTTCATAGCATTCCCAGCCCACTGCCACAACGAAGTCGGAGACTTCTGCGGCATCCATCAGCTTCTGCTTGATTCCTTCATTGTTGCACTCTATATAGTTTACAGTAATCCCCTTGTCAGCCGCCAGCCGGTCTGCGCCATCCTTGGCGGAGTCATTAAAGGACTTATCGCCAAAGCCTGCAGAAACGACAACGGTTACGGTCAGGGCGTCGTCTTCGGCTTCTTCTCCGCCGCAGCCCACCAGAGCGAACAGGGACAGAATCAAAGCCAGAACGACCAAAAGTGAAATACTCTTTTTCATTTTTTCCTCCGTTATCATAGAATAAAAAAATTCCGACGGTAACATTATACCACCGGGGATAGAAAAATGCAAGAAAAAACCCGAAGCACCTGGAATGCCCGGGTTTTTCCCATTTTCTTTTATTTTTTCCCCAGATATGCTTCCTGAATTTTCGGATCTTTAATCAGGTCGCCGGCCTTGCCGGAAGCGGTGATGACGCCCTGCTCCAGCACGTATGCCTCATCCGCCACGGACAGAGCCTTAAAGGCGTTCTGCTCTACCAGCAGAATGGTTTTCCCCATGGCTTTGATCTCTTTGATGATCTCAAAGATGGTATTGATCAAAAGCGGCGCCAGTCCCAGGGACGGTTCGTCCAGAAGGATCAGCTCCGGGGAGGACATGAGTCCCCGGCCCATGGCCAGCATCTGCTGCTCCCCGCCGGAAAGTGTTCCTGCGATCTGCTTTTCTCTTTCCTTCAGCCGCGGGAAAAGTTCATACACTCTTTCGAAGTCTGCTTCAATGGCTTTTTTGTCATTTCGCAGATACGCACCCATCTTCAGGTTTTCCTGCACCGTCAGATTGGCGAAGATGATCCGTCCCTCCGGCACCTGGCAAATGCCGCTTTTCACCACGTTGTGGGCCTGGGTCGGCAGGGGCTTTCCTTCAAACTCGATGCTGCCCTGATATTTCACGATGCCGCTGATGGAATTCAGGAGAGAGGATTTGCCTGCACCGTTGCTGCCGATGATGGTCACGATGTTTCCCTTCTGTACATCGATGTCCACACCGCGGATGGCATGAATGCCTCCGTAATATACGTTCAGGTCTCTGACTTTCAGCATGCTATTCCTCCTCCTTTCCCAGATATGCTTCCACCACGTCCTTATTGTTCTGAATCTCTGCCGGTATGCCCTCTGCCAGGAACTTACCGAAGTTCAGCACATAGATCCGGTCACACAGATTCATGATCAGATCCATATGATGTTCGATAATCAGTACGGTCAGATGGAATTTATCCCGAATCTCCTTAATCAGATCCAGCAGCGCAAGGGTTTCTTCCGGATTCATGCCGGCTGCCGGTTCATCCAGCAGCAGAAGCTTCGGATCCAGTGCCAGCGCACGGGCGATCTCCAGCTTTCTCTGCAGACCGTACGGCAGATTGGCTGCTGCCATTTCCCGGTAGTCCCACAGTCCCATCATTTTCAGAAGTTCTTCTGCTTTTTCCCGCAGCTGCTCTTCCTGGCTGGTGATCTTCTTCGCCCACGGAAGAACCACTTTCGTAAACGGGATCTTTCTCGGCAGGAAAGAGACCCCCAGGCCGTAGTCCGCACTTCTGTGGCATGCGGTCAGTACATTTTCATAAACTGACAGCTTCTTAAACAGGCGGATGTTCTGGAAGGTGCGGGTAATGCCCGCTTCTGCAATCTGGAACGGCTTCATGGGGTGCCAGAACAGCCGCCGCTTCGCACCTTCGAGAATGCCGCTGCCGTACGGGTCCGCCTCTGCGATGACCCGATCCCCGAAGGTAATGGTCCCTTCCGTCAGGGAATACACTGCGGTGATCAGATTAAAGATGGTAGTCTTGCCGGCACCGTTTGGTCCGATCAGTCCGAAGATTTCTCCTTCTTTTATGGTGAAGCTCACATCTCCCACGGCGGTCAGACCGCCGAACCGCTTCGTTACATGATCCAGTTTCAATACATCTTTCATGCCGTTTCACCTTCTTCCTGCAGCACCGGCGGTTCCTTCTTCTTACCCTTCTTGTCCTTGTCGCCGGACAGTTTTCTCTTCGCCCATCTTGCCACATCGGTCAGCTCCATGCCGCCCATGAGACCCTGCGGCCGCGTAATCATGACCAGAATCACCGCTGCACCGTAGAAGACCAGACGCCAGCTGGCGAAGGCACGGAACAGCTCCGGAATAAAGGTCAGGAAGAATGCGCCGATGACACTTCCGCCGATACTTCCCAGACCGCCGAAGATTACCATGATGGTCAGCTCGGTGGATTTTGTCAATTGGAACATCAATGGCTGCAGATACCCCAGATAGTGGGCATACATGGCACCGCCGATGGCTGCGTAGGCAGCAGAAATGGCGAAAGAAATCATTTTGTAACGAAATACATTGATGCCGATGGCCTGCGAAGCCAGCTCCTCTTCCCGGATGGCAATCATATTGCGGCCGTGGCGGGAATGAATCAGCAGGACCATGGCGACTACCGCCAGGAAACAGATGACCAGAACCATTTCGAAGGTAGTGACCATCGGAATGGAAGACAGGCCTCTGGCGCCGCCGAAAAAGTCCAGGTTGTCGAAGATCAGACGAACCGATTCCCCGAATCCCAGGGTGGCGATACAGAAATAGTCTCCCTTCAGTCCCAGGGTGAAGTACCCGATGAGGAAGGACATAATCATGGCGACCACGGCCCCAAGAACCATGGCGACCAGAAACGGCATATGATAATTTAACGTACAGATTGCCGACACATAGGCGCCGATGGCCATGAAGCCGGCATGGCCGAAGGAAAACAGCCCTGTGAAACCGGTCAGCAGGGAAAGTCCCAGTACCACCATCAGGTTCACACCAACCAGAATGAGTATCCCTTCGATATAAAACCAACTGAACATACACCCACCTCCTTATGCCTTGTCTTCCGTGATCTTGCCCATGATGCCCGACGGCTTGATGACAAGAACGACGATCAGCAGTGAAAAAGCGATCAGGTCTCTGTAGTTGGAGGCGATATAGCCTGCACCGAAAGTTTCGATGAGTCCCAGCAGAATGGAACCGATGAC
>JBJESY010000116.1:0-3679 GCA_051883035.1 Anaerovoracaceae bacterium
CTCCGCCTTCATGCCGGCAGCGCCGTACACTATACTGCGACGATCATGGATTTCCATGTGCTTTCCGATGAGCGCCCGGGCATTCATCCCGCCGCCTGCCAGCTGCACCATGCCGTCCTCCGTGATGTTTGTTACCAGGAATCCAGGCTCGTCCATGTGCGCCATCAGCATCAGCGGCTTTTCCAGGTGCACAGTCCCCTGACGGTAAATCAGCAGATTCCCCATTTTATCGACTTTCATCTCATCGGCAAAAGGCCGGGCCTGCTCCATCAGATACTGCCGCACCGGCTGCTCGAATCCGCCGATGGCCGCAAGGCTGCACAGTTCAAACAGTTTCTTTTTCACCGCAGCTCGCCCCCTTCCGTTTCTTTCATCCAGCTGCCGAAGCCCATGATCAGCTGGGCGATGGCCTGTCCCGTATGTTCCGCATCCCGCAGGGAAAGCTGTTCTACCGGCGTATGCATATACCGCAGCGGCAGAGACAGCAGCATGGTCGGGATCCCGGTTCCGGACTCATAGTAGCAATCCGCGTCCGTCCAGCTTTCTCCGATGTTCGGGTCTATGGAGTATGGAATGCCCTCTTCTTCGCAGGCGTCCATCAGCTTTTCCGCCCAGTCCGTCCGTCCCATGGCGCCCACGGCAATGGCCGGTCCGCTGCCCACCGGATGTACACCGTCCAGAGGATCCACATCATAGGTCGCCGCATGGCAGACGTCGATGGCTGCCGCCAGATCCGGCTGCAGATCGTATCCCAGGCCGGTCACGCCTTTCCCCCGCATTTCCTCGCAGCTGGCTCCCACTACGATCAGGTCACAGTCCAGTGTTTTGCTCTGCTGCTTCAGCAGCTCCAGGGCGTACAGGATGCAGGTAAAGCAGGCTCTGTCATCCAGTGCCGGTCCCGACAGACAGTCTTCCGAAAGCATCCGCGCCGGCATGTGGAAATAGACCGGGGATCCGGTTCCAATACAGGCTTCTGCCTGTTCCTTTGTCATTCCTGCATCGAGGAACAGATCTTCCACTGCAGCGGCATTTTTTTCTTCATCCCAGGTATCCGGCAGGCAGCCGATAACACCTCGATACAGTTTCCCGTCGGATCCTGCGATGGTCACCCGGCCACCGGGCAGCACGCGGGGATCCACGCCGCCGCTTTTTTCCAGCAGAAGAAAACCCTCCTCCGTTACTTTGCTGACCATCAGTCCCACCTGGTCCAGGTGGGCATCCAGCAGAAGAACCGGTGCATCCTCCCTGCCGCAGGACCATCTTCCGATGAGGTTTCCGAACCGGTCCACCTCTACCGTGTCCATATATGGCTGCAGCAGTTCTGCTGCAGCCCGGGCGACCCCGGTCTCCCAGCCGGAAAGCCCGCAGAGGCCTGAAAGGTGTATTGTTTCTTTTATATATTTCTCTTTCATTTAAGTACCCTCCCGTCACATACCTACACTTTACCATGTTTTCCAGAAAAAGAAAAGAGCGCAGGCCGCAGATTTCTCTGTGTCACACGCTCTTTTTTCTGATCGTTCTGGTTTTCTGTTCGGTTTTACTGCTCCAGATCCTTTTTCATGCAGCAGTTCTTATATTTCTTTCCGGAGCCGCATGGGCACGGGTCGTTTCTTCCCACCTTCGGCGCCTGACGGCGTACGGTTTCCTGCTTGTGCGGTTCTTCCGGCTTTGGTGCCGCACCCGGCATCTGACCGCCATATCCGCCTGCACCCTGGCCGCCGTCCGGCATGCCGGAATTCCCGGAGGCTGCACGTTTTGCCAGGGAAGCTGCATCGCCGCGGAAATCATCCTTTCGGCCTTCCCCTCTGCCGATGACAGACCGGCGCTCCGTGCGGGTATTTACGGTGATGTTATAGCAGTATCTCACGGTATCCTGCTGGATATCTCCGATCATTTCCTCAAACATGTCGAAGCCTTCTTTGGAATAAGCTGCTGCAGGGTCCATCTGTCCCAGTGCCCGCAGGCCGATGCCATCTTTCAGATCATCCATGGCCTGAATGTGATCCATCCAGCGGTTATCTACCACCCGCAGCAGGATCATGCGCTCCACTTCACGCATCCGCTCTGTACCGATTTCTGCTTCCTTCTGATCATAGAGCCGACGGAAGGCAGACTTGACATCTTCCATCAGCTTGTCTTCTGTCAGATCGTGAATCTCATCCTCGGTATAGGACAGGCCCGGGAAGGTTTCCGTGATCCGCTTCAGATTTTCGGACAGGCCGGAAAGATTCCATTCTTCTGCGAACTTGCTCTCTACCGTCACCGGCTTGATCAGGCTTTCCACCAGGGTTTCCATCATGCCCATGATGTTCTCCTTCAGGTCTTCGCCGAAGAGCACCTTGCGCCGCTCGTCATAGATTACTTCACGCTGTTTGTTCATGACATTATCGTACTGGAGCACGTATTTACGGATTTCAAAGTTGCGGCCTTCCACTTTTTTCTGTGCGTTTTCGATGGTCTTGGACAGCATGCCGGCAGCGATTGCCTCATCCTGCATGCCGAACTTATCCATAACGCCCTGGATCCGGTCTCCGCCAAAGAGACGCATCAGGTCATCCTCCAGTGAAATGAAGAACTGGGTTTCACCCGGGTCTCCCTGTCGTCCGGAACGGCCGCGGAGCTGATTATCGATACGGCGGGATTCATGGCGCTCGGTACCGATGATGCACAGACCGCCCAGTTCAACGACCTTCTGCTGCTCATCAGCACGCTCTGCCTTGTATTTTTCCAGCAGCTGGTGGAAGGTATCTCTCGCCTGGTTCAGTTCCGGATTGTCACTGGATACGAAGCTGGTGGCGAAGGAAATCTGTTCTTCCGTAAAGCCATTCTCTGCCATCTCTTTCTTCGCTTCGAATTCCGGGTTGCCGCCCAGGATGATATCGGTACCACGACCTGCCATGTTGGTGGCGATGGTCACAGCACCCAGCCGGCCTGCCTCTGCTACAATGGCTGCTTCCTTGTCATGCTGCTTTGCATTCAGCACATTATGCTTCACGCCCCGCTTTTTCAGCAGCAGGCTGATGCGTTCGGAGTTTTCGATGGAAATAGTACCCACCAGTACCGGCTGTCCCGTCTGGTGTGCCTCCACAATCCGGTCTGCGATGGCTTTGAACTTGGCATGCTCATTGCCGAAAATGGCATCATCGTGGTCCACTCTGGCAATCGGCTTATTGGTCGGAATCACCACAACGTCCATGTTGTAGATGTCCCGGAATTCTTCTTCTTCTGTCTTGGCCGTACCGGTCATACCGGCCAGCTTGTTATACATTCTGAAGTAGTTCTGCAGGGTAATGGTGGCCAGCGTCTTGGACTCGGAACGGACGAACACGCCTTCCTTGGCCTCGATAGCCTGGTGAAGGCCGCCGTTGTAGCGGCGTCCGAACATGAGACGGCCTGTAAATTCGTCGACGATGATGATCTCTCCATCCTTCACGATGTAGTCCACATCCCGCTTCATGATATTTCTTGCCTTCAGGGCTTCCAGAACGTGATGGTTGATTTCCATGTTTTCCGGATCACCGAAGTTGTCTATACCGAAGAATTTCTCCGCTTTTTCAATACCTTCTTCTGTCAGGCTGACTCTCTTTTCCTTCTCTTCAATAGTGAAGTCCTCTTCATTGCGCAGTCCCTTCACGAACCGGTCTGCCGTCTGGTACAGATCCGTGGACTTGTCCCCTCT
>JBJESY010000117.1:0-3666 GCA_051883035.1 Anaerovoracaceae bacterium
CAGCGTTCCGTTGGTGAAGCTCAGGAAAATGCAGTCCGAATGCTTCTCGCAGAGACGGATCAGATCATCCTTTCTCACCAGCGGCTCGCCGCCTGTATATATGTAAAAATACACCCCTAATTCTTTTCCCTGCCGAATGATGTCATCAATCTCCTCGAAGGTCAGATTCAGTTTATTGCCATACTCGGCCGCCCAGCAGCCGGTACAGTGGAGATTGCACGCGCTGGTAGGATCCAGCAGAATGGCCCACGGAATATTGCATCCGTACTCTTTTCTGTACTTTTCCTGGGTTTTCCATCCGTCCAGAGCCGCATTGATGAAAAAGTTTACTGCTGTCGTCTGCATCACATGGGGATCGATTTCGTGAATCAGTCGGCGGATATAGCTGTAATACGGATGGTCCGGATTTGTCATGGCTTCTCTTACCATCTTTCTCTGGGGTCCGAATTCCTCCCCTGCGAATTTATCCGCCCAGTCCATCAGTTTCAGCAGATTCTTTTCCGGATCCTTATACAGATATTTAAAAGCCTGTTCCAGCCCGAATTTTTTCATTGTTGTTGATACGTCCATAGTAAATTCCCTCCTGATATTTCTGTTAATATATATTCTTATTCTTTTTCATTTATTTTCACCGTCTGCAAAACAGTCAGATGATTCATAAATCCTTCCAGCATCAGACCCATACCTCCAATCACATGAATAATCTGCGGTATTTCAAACGGTCTGACAATGATCAGCACGCCGAAAACCGCTGCAGCAATGGAAGCGGCCAGTATCCATGACCATGTTTGCAGCCCGAAAGCTCTGGCGTCTTTCGCTGTCTGGATTTTTAACAGTGCATCCACCAGAATCAGTATGCCGAGACCCGGAATCAGGTACTGCTGTATTCTCTGGCTTCCCATTATGACGATGCTGCCTGTCACTATGAGCAGGAGCCCGCAGGCAAGATCATATTGAAAGGCCAGACAGTAAAGATCATCGGACAGATACCCCAGAATCTTCACGATGCCGTAGGCAATCAGAAGACAACCGCTGAACATGCAGACCGTATGCGTGGGAACATGGTTTACAGCCATATAGAGAATCCCGCTGATATAGAATATGACAGAAATCATCATATATCCGTCCCTGGCTGCACGAAGCTTGGTCAATTTCATCACCCCCTCGCATAATATCTTTTCTCCTCTTTCAAAAGCCATTTTAGTCTTCCGCAGAACAGGATTCAATGGACATTTTCCCCCTCGGTGCTCAAAATTTAGGCATCAGGAGGTGAAATGACTGATTTTTTCCACGAAAAAAACCGCGAATTGCTTCGCGGCTGATTCATACTTTTTTCTGCAGTTTTACATCTCTAGCTTCATATCCCCTTCTGCGATCCAGCCTCTTTTTCGCATGTACTCTGAAATCAACAGCGTCACAGCGGCCGGCAGGAATATTTGTATGATCAGGATTTTAAGAAGAACCACAGCGGTTGGCTCTGCAGCGGCCATGGTCTGCCAGGTCATGATCTGTCCCACCAGTCCGGCGGTTCCCATGCCGGAACCTGTTGCGTTATTGGTCATATGCAGCAACATAGTGGAAACCGGTCCCAGAACTGCACTGGACAATATCGCAGGGATCCAGATCACAGGTTTGCGCACAATATTAGGCATCTGCAGCATAGAGGTGCCGATTCCCTGTGCCAGCAGCCCGCCAACACCGTTTTCACGGTAGCTCGCCACCGCAAATCCTACCATATTACAGCAGCATCCCACTGTCGCAGCACCCGCTGCGATTCCCGAGAGGTTCAGAATGATTCCCAGGGCTGCAGAACTGATGGGCAGCGTCAGGATCATGCCCATGAGAACCGATACAATGATACCCATCAGAAATGGCTGCTGCTCCGTTCCCCAGTTGATCATTGCACCAAGCGCTGTCATGAATCCGGAAATCGGAGGTCCCAGGATCAGACCTGCAGCAGCACCTGCAGTGATGGATACCAGCGGCGTCGCCAGGATATCCACCTTCGTCTTCCCCGATACCAGATGACCCAGCTCAATTCCTGTGAATGCTGCAAGAAAGGCTCCCAGCGGTTCACCCGGTCCCGCCAGTATGATCGTTCCCTCTACCAGTACGGTTCCGGCCAGAAGCTTGCCGGCAAACGCTCCGATCATGCCGGTGATGGCCGCTGAGACCACAACCAGCGGATTTTCTTTAAACCGGCAGGCTACACCAACGCCGATTCCTGCCCCGGTAACTGCCGCCGCCATTTTCCCTATGAGATAAATCATATCTCCGATGCTGCCGCCCACAAGCATTCCGATCTGCTGAATGATGGTACCCACGATCAGAGTGGCAAACAACCCGTGCGCCATCCCCGCCAGACCATCAATAAATATGTGATTCAGATACTTTTTCATTCTGTTTCTCCACTTCCAGTTGTGTTATACGTTCAGACAAATCTCATTATAGCACACTCTCGGAAAAAGAAAAGCATCGTTGTTTTTTTGACAAGGCGAAGGTATAATGAAGTTAACGACAGTACGATATACAGAAAGAAGACGAAAACAGGAATGCAGAAACACACCCAAATCGAAGAAAAAAAGTCCAGACGATCCGTTTTGCTGGGGGCTGCCCTGCTGATGGCCACCTCGGCAGTGGGACCCGGATTCCTGACGCAGTCAGCCACCTTCACTGCCACATACATGGGACAGCAGGCCATCATCATGGTTCTGGTGATTCTCATGGATGTCATCACGAAACTGAATGTCTGGAGCATTATCGGCGTTTCCGGAAAGCGTGCGCCGGAGCTTGCAAACGACGTGCTGCCCGGTTTGGGTCAGGTGGTCTCTCTTCTGGTCGCGTTCGGCGGACTGGTATTTAATATCGGCAATGTAGGTGGGATCGCCCTGGCATTGAACGCGCTCTTTCATATTCCGGAAGCAGCCGGCTGTGTGCTGGGCGGCGCGTTTGCCATCGTTTTGCTGGCATCAAAAAAAGCCAGCGGCGGAATCGACCTGCTGGCGAAATGTCTCGGTGCGGTGATGGTTCTCATCGCATTGGTTGTGGCTGTTTCTACCCGTCCCCCTGTGGATCTTCTGGCATCCGGTTTTTTTCATCTGGAAGAGCCGGTTTCGCTTCTGATTCCCATGATCACGATCCTGGGCGGTTCCTGCGGCGGTTATATTTCTTTTTCCGGTGCGCACCGTCTGCTGGATGCAGGGATTTATGGACGAGACAACCTTTCCGATATACGTAAAAGTGTTCTCCTCGGCTCCGGCGTAACCGGCGTCATCCGCCTGCTTCTCTTTCTGGCTGCCTATGGTGTCTGCATGGCAGGCGGTGATGCCGCCCGGGAAGCAATTATCCAGTCTTCGAATCCCGCAGCGGAGGTGTTCCTGCAGGCACTGGGCGATCTGGGCTTTCGTCTGTTTGCCGTAATTCTCCTCTGTGCCAGCCTGTCCACCGTGACCGGTGCAGCTTACACCTCCGTTTCTTTTCTGAAAACGCTGCATCCTGTCATGAAAAATCACTCGCGTGCTGTCACGATTCTGTTCATCCTGCTGTCCAGCGGGATCATGGCAATCTTCGGCGGAGCAGCCAGACTTCTTGTTCTGGCGGGTGCAGTCAACGGTCTGATTCTGCCGGTATCTCTGTCCGTTATCCTCATTGCAGGCCGGAAACAAT
>JBJESY010000118.1:0-3629 GCA_051883035.1 Anaerovoracaceae bacterium
AAAGCAACATTCCTGACTTCCGTTCCGAAAAAGGCCTGTATCACGCGCAGCAGGAATACGGGCGTTCCCCGGAGGAAATGCTGTCCCACACATTCTTTATGCAGCATATGAAAACCTTCTATGATTACTATAAAAAGAACCTGCTCTATCCGGACGCACAGCCCAATAAGGCTCATCTGGCACTGGCGAAGCTGGAAGCAGAAGGCAAGGTGAAAGCCGTGGTGACCCAGAACATCGATGGCCTTCACCAGAAAGCGGGAAGCAAAACCGTCTACGAGCTCCACGGTTCGGTACTGCGGAATTACTGCATGAAATGCCACACTTTCCACAGTCTGGAGGATGTGATGGATCCGGAAGTCTGCGATGAAGACGGAATCCCGCGATGCAAGGTCTGCGGCGGCATCGTCAAGCCGGATGTGGTACTGTATGAAGAGGCACTGGATGAGGACTGCATCAACGGGGCGGTGGAGGCCATTGCAGCTGCTGATACGCTGATCATCGGCGGAACCTCTCTGGTGGTTTACCCGGCGGCTGGTTTAATCCGTTATTTCCGGGGTAAGAACTTAGTGTTGATCAATAAATCCGTGACACCGTACGACGATAAGGCAGATCTGGTGATTCACGATGCGATCGGAAAGGTAATGGAATATTAAATGAATATACTGATTGCAAATGACGATGGCATTCAGGCCGAGGGCATCCGTGCTCTGGCGGAGGCCCTCGCAGAAAAAGGAAATGTTTATGTAGTTGCACCGGACACCCAGCGCAGTGCCAGCAGCCACGCCCTCAGCATCCACGGCCAGATGCGGGCTGAGGAGGTACCTGATTTTCCGGGCGCCAGACAGGCGTGGAAACTTTCGGGAACTCCGGCAGACTGCGTGAAGCTGGGAGTGGAGATTTTGCGAAGAAAGGGAATTGAGACAGACATCGTCTATGCCGGCATCAATCACGGCGCCAACCTGGGCACCGATACCATGTATTCCGGAACGGTTTCCGCAGCGGCGGAGGGAATGTTTGCAGGCTATCCTGCTGTGGCGGTTTCCGTCTGCAGCCACTTTCCGAAACATTTTGAGGCTGCCTGCAGCCTGGCGGTGAAGGTCTTCGACCGGGCTATGGAAACAGCGGGGAAGGGGTATCTGATCAGCATCAACACACCGAACCTGCCGCAGGAGGAAATCAAAGGAGTGCGGACGGCCCGGCTGGGACAGATGACCTATGATGAATGGTTTGAAGAGGAAGAAGAAATGTGCTTCCACTATGTGGGAGAGCCGGTGAAGCGGACCGACCATGACGAGGATATTGATGTGCGCCTGATCGAAGAAGGCTGGGCGACCATCTCCACCATAAAATATGATTTGAATGACTATGATGCACTGAAGCAGGCAGAGAAGTGGGGGATTACATTATGATGACGAAGAGACTGAAAAAGGAAGATACAATTCTGGTGGTGATTGACTTCCAGGAGAAGCTGATGCCGGCCATGTACGACAGAAATGACGTGGAAGACAAGACAGCACGGATGATCCGGGGCGCAAAGGCACTGGAACTGCCGGTGGTAGTGACACAACAGTACACCCGCGGGCTGGGTGAGACCGTGCCGGTGGTGGCAGAGGCACTGGGAGACTATGCGCCGATTGATAAAGTGACCTTCAGCTGCTGCGGAAATGAGGAATTCCTTGCGGCTGTCAACAAGGCGAAGGAAGAAGGACGAAATTCCGTGATTATTACCGGCTGTGAGACCCATATCTGTGTGGAACAGACGGCACTGGATCTGCTTGAAATGGGATTTGACGTATTCCTTGCGGCAGACTGTGTACAGTCCCGCACCAGAGAAAACCGTGAGATTTCCCTGCGGCGTATGGAGAAGGCCGGCATCGTTGTCAGCAGCTATGAAAGCATGCTGTATGACATGCTGGGAAGCGCCAAGGCACCGGAATTTAAAGCGATTTCTGCCATTGTAAAATAGGAAAGAAGACAGCATGATTTTTGAGAGAGACTTTAAAGATTTGACAGAAGAAGACGATGCACTGCTGGATGCGTATTTCGATGGTTACGATTATCAGGCATCCAGCCATACACTTATCGCCAACTATATCTGGAGAGATACCCATAAGATCACGTGGCAGGTCATCGGAGACTACCTGTGTGTTGCCGGACTGGGAACCCTGGAAACGGAAGAAGAAGAGTATTTCATGTCCTTTCCTCTGACCAGGACGGGAACCTATGAGAAGGACAAGCTGCGGGAAACCATCGATACAGCGAAGAGGATTTTCGAGAGTAAGGGGAAACGGTTTGAAATCTCCCTGATCCCGGCATCCCTGGCGCCCCTGCTGAAGGAGATTTACGGCAGCCAGGTGGAACTGACCCACGACCGGGATGACGATGACTATATCTATCTGCGGGAGGATCTGGTAAATCTCTCCGGAAGGAAGCTGCACCAGAAGAAGAACCATCTGAATTATTTCCAGCGGACCTACGACTATACGTATGAAGAGATTACCCCGGAGACGGCCCGGGAGGTGCTGGACTTCCTGGAGAGGATCAACCATCAGAAGCTGCTGGAAATGCCGGAGGAATGGAAGACTATCCTGGAGCTGGAGACGCGGGCCATCGAGGAGCTTCTGAGCCTGCTGAATACCGGAAGGCTGCTTTCGGGGGTGATCCGCATCGATGGTCAGATTGAGGCGGTGACCATCGGGGAATATGCCAGAACCAACAGTCACGAGTCGGTGCTGGTTCATGTGGAAAAGGCCAATCCGGAATTTCGCGGCATCTATCAGGCCATCAATCACGATTTCTGCTGCCATCTCCCGGAAGATGTGGTTTATGTCAACCGGGAAGAGGACATGGGGATGGAAAACCTGCGGCAGACCAAGCTGTCCTATAAGCCGGTGAAGCTGGCAGAAAAGTATGAGGCGGCTTTCGTTAAATAAACTACTATTGCAGTAAGGGTTGCCTTTTTCGGTAAATATGGTAAAATAAATTTGTATGAAAAAAAAGACAAAGGGAATTGTTATTTTTTTAACTATTATCCCTTGCTTTTTTGTGGTTCCTGTGTTTTAATGGAACTACGAATTGGGTTCGACAACTTATAACTTACTATTTAAGGAGGATACATAAACATGAGAGAAGTTGTTATTGTCAGCGCAGCAAGAACACCGATGGGAAGCTTTGGCGGTTCCTTAAAGGGAATCCCGACCAGAAAACTGGGCGCTATCGCAATCAAAGAAGCTGTAAAGAGAGCCGGAATTACGGGTGAACAGGTAGACGAAGTCATCATGGGTGCTGTACTGCAGGGCGGTCTGGGCCAGAACGTTGCAAGACAGATGACCTTAGATGCAGGTCTGCCAATCGAAACACCGGCAATGACGATCAATAAGGTTTGCGGTTCCGGTCTGAGAGCTGTTGAATTGGCTGCACAGATCATCAAAGCAGGCGATGCTGATATCGTTGTAGCAGGCGGTGCAGAAAACATGTCCGCAACTGCTTACGCTATGCCGGCTGCAAGATGGGGTGCAAGAATGAATAACACCCAGATGGTAGACATGATGGTTAACGATGGTCTGTGGGATGCATTCAACGGTTACCACATGGGTATCACCGCTGAAAACGTAGCAGAACAGTGGGGT
>JBJESY010000119.1:0-3601 GCA_051883035.1 Anaerovoracaceae bacterium
GTCTCGGCTGCTTGTGCTTTCGGTTTCACCAGCAGTTCTTATGTTTTCTCACGCAAACCGGGTCCGCAGCTCGATGGTGTCCGGAAGCTCCGTCAACTCTGTTTCCGCCACTTTATACGGATAGGTAATGATCTGCGACACGGACTCGCCTTCCGGCGGTTCTGTGAACAGAGCGGTCACCACCAGATTCTGTCCGTCATCGTTTTTTTCCAGCTTCATCTTCTCGATGGAAAGATTATATCCCGCCGTCGGTTTTTCTCCCCGTGTCACCACCACATATACTTTGCCATCCACCAGGCAGCCCAGGGCACGCTCCAGTTCACGGTATTCCGGAATCACATCTTTTTCAATGGACTGGGGCACCTGGTCAGAGGCCAACTGTCTGAACTCCACTGTCTTTCCGCCGGTGATCCCGCTGAGGGCGCCGCTGCCTGCCAACATGTATCCACCGCCCCCCAGCAGACCGAGAACCAGAAGCGCGGCAGCTGCCCGCGAGAGAAAACGCCGCGAAAAGATTTTGCGCCGACCATCACGCTGATTGTCCCGACCATCGCGCTGATTGTCCCGACCGTCCCGGCCATCTCTGTCATCACGCCGGCCATCCCTGACCCTTGCTCTATCGTCACTCATAGTCAAACTCCCTTCACAGAATCTCATAATACACTATGAGGACAGGGCGTGGATTATGCATGCAAAAAGCAGGGCATCGCTGCCCTGCTTATATGGATCATGTTTTATGTATTTTTTCGGAAATCCGACTGCTCCGATCACTACCGCAGCCCCTTCACAGCCTTCACGATGTCGTCTGCCGTCATGCCGTACTTTTTCTTCAGCTCGTCCGGCTTGCCGGATTCACCGAAGGTATCCTGCTGGCCCACCATGGCCATTTTCACCGGACACTTCTTTACGACAACTTCTGCCACCGCGCTGCCCAGACCGCCGATGACGGAGTGCTCCTCTGCAGTGACGATGGCGCCAGTTTCGGATGCGGCTTTCACGATGATGTCCTCATCCAGCGGCTTGATGGTGTGCATGTCGATGACGCGGGCGTCGATGCCTTCTGCTGCCAGCTGTTCTGCCGCCATGAGGGCTTCGTTGACCATGATGCCGGTGGCGATGATGGTCACGTCCTTACCGTCCCGAAGCTGATTGCCCTTTCCCAGCACGATCTCATCTGCCTCATCATAGCACACAGGAACGGCTGCACGGCCGAGACGCACATACGCCGGACCGTCGAAGGCAACCACCTGACGCAGCAGTTTCATGGCAGAAACGCCGTCGGATGGGTTAACCACAGTCATGCCCGGAATGGTACGCATGAGGGCAATATCTTCAAATGTCTGATGGCTGGCGCCGTCCTCACCGACGGTGATGCCGGCGTGGGTGGCACATACCTTTACGTTGGCGTGGGTATAGCCGATGGAGTTGCGGATGATCTCAAAAGCTCGACCAGCCGCAAACATGGCGAAGGTGGACGCACATACCGTCTTTCCGGAGAGAGCCAGTCCGCAGGCGGTGCCGTACAGATTTTGTTCCGCAATGCCCATATTGAAGAAACGGTCCGGATAGGCTTTGCCGAAGTCGGCCGTCATGGTGGACTTGGAAAGGTCAGCATCCATTACCACCAGATTCGGGTTTTCCGCACCCAGTTCCACCAGGACTTTTCCGTATGCCTGGCGAGTCGCCATTTTGTCGCCTTTTGCGATTTTATCTGCCATTACCATTCACCTCCCAGTTCCTCTACGGCCTGTCTGGCCTGTTCTTCGTTCGGCGCTTTGCCGTGCCAGCCGGCCTGATCCTCCATGAAGGAGACGCCGTGGCCTTTATGGGTTTTTGCGATAATGGCAGTCGGTTTGCCCTTGCAGGCTCTGGCTGCATCAAACGCTGCGAAGATCTCTTCGAAATTGTGTCCGTCGATGACCAGCACGTTGAAACCGAAGGCTTTCAGTTTTTCGTCGATCGGCTTTACGGTCATGACATCGTCGTTGTTTCCGTCGATCTGCAGACCGTTCCAGTCGATGATGGCGCACAGGTTGTCCAGCTTATAGTGGCCTGCTGCCATGGCGGCTTCCCAGATCAGTCCTTCCTGCAGCTCGCCGTCACCGATGAGTGTATAAATTCGGCCCGGATCCTGATCCAGCTTGTTTGCCAGGGCCATGCCCACGCAGACAGAAAATCCCTGTCCCAGAGAACCGGTGGACATTTCAATACCAGGCACCTTGTCCCGGTTCGGGTGTCCCTGCAGATGGCTGCCCAGCTTCCGGAGCGTCAGCAGTTCCTCCTTCGGGAAATAGCCTCTTTCCGCCAGTGCCGCATACTGCACCGGGGCTGCATGGCCTTTTGACAGAACGAACTTGTCCCGTCCCCCCATCTTCGGATTTTCCGGGTCGATGTTCATTTCCCGGAAATACAGCGCCGTCACAAGGTCCGCCGCACTTAAGGATCCGCCCGGATGGCCGGAACCTGCACTATGTACTGCTTTCACGATGCCCACTCTGACACGCGCCGCAATCTCCTGGTATTGTTTCGTTTCCATGTTTTCCTCCAGTCATTTTTTCATAGATTGGTATTGATTTGGTGTTGGTTTGCTGCCGCGCCTTTCCCGGTGATGTGTTGTTCCCGGTGTTCCGGACCTGCCGGACCGCACGGATTCACAGATCTGCTCCGGTCTCCCGGACATTCCGGATCTGCTCTCCCCGTCGGGTTCCGGTTTTCCGGCCGCGGCAATATGTTTACGAAAGGAAGCCGGAGCCTTCCCCGGCTCCCCTCCGGTAATTAACGGTTATGCGGTAAATTTGCGATCCCCAGGCTGACGCCAAGCGCCGCATCCACATCCGGAAGCTGTGAATCGCTGAGCGCACCGATACGCTCCTTTAACCTTTGCTTATCAATGGTCCTGAGCTGTTCCAGCAAAACCACCGAATTCTTGCTGAGTCCCCCCTGTGTGGCTGCAAGTTCCACATGCGTTGGAAGCTTCGCCTTGGATGTCTGTGATGTGACAGCCGCAACGATAATGGTCGGGCTGTATTTGTTTCCTACATCATTCTGCACCACAAGTACAGGTCTTACTCCCCCTTGTTCCGAACCTACAACAGGACTCAGATCAGCAAAATACAGGTCTCCCTTTTTTACTATCAAGTCCAACACTCCCCTGTAATCTCTTACTTATCGTTCCCTGCCTTCCGGTTTTCTCTCCAGGATCTGCCTGATGGCAAAAGGTATTTTTTCGGCGATGTCACCGGCAATCATACCGTATTCGCCCAGCACCTCCGCCGCCAGGTCCCCCGCCAGTCCGTGAAGAAACACGCCGCAGACCGCTGCTTCCCATGCAGCAATCCGCCGCAGTCCCCCATCTTCACAGGCCTGCTTCTGCCCCCAGAGTCCTGCGATCATGCCCGTCAGCACATCACCGGATCCGCCGGTGGCCATTCCCGGGTTTCCTGTAGTATTAGTATATGAATCACCGCCTGGAGTGGCTACAATGGTTTCTGCACCTTTCAGTACAGCCACTGCGCCGGTTCTCTCCGCCAGCTTCTTTGCAAAATCCATCCGCCGGACGCTGACTGTCACGCCGGTGATTTCCGGCATTTGCAGCAGTCTT
>JBJESY010000120.1:0-3601 GCA_051883035.1 Anaerovoracaceae bacterium
GGCATTGCCGCCCAGGGCGGTCTCGCGCAGCTCAAATGGCAGGGATTTGCCGACTTTATACATGGCTTCGGTCATTTCGTCAAAGGGTACCGGGTGGTTTACACCGGCCAGCGCCAGCTGGGCGCTGGTGAAGGCATTGGCCACACCGATGGCATTCCGGGTCTGGCACGGCGCTTCCACCAGTCCTGCAATGGGGTCGCAGACCAGACCCAGCAGGTTGGAAAGGGCCAGACTGGCTGCCTGCAGGCACTGCTGCGGGCTGCCGCCCAGGAGCTGGGCGATGGCCGATGCGGCCATGGCGGAGGCGGCTCCCACCTCCGCCTGGCAGCCCGCTTCCGCGCCGGCGACAGAGGCGTTCCGCATAAACAGATAGCCGATGGCGCTGGCGTTCAGCAGGCCGTCGAAGACGGCTGCGTCACCCAGTCCGTAATCCTCACAGACCGAAAGCACCGCACCGGGAATCACACCGGAAGAACCAGCTGTGGGTGCTGCTACGATCAGCCCCATGGAAGCGTTGACCTCCAGCACCGCCATGGCGTAGGCGATGGCTTTCGTCAGTGTCATGCCGCAGAGCGGGGCCTGACCTGTTGAAGAAGCCTGACCTGTTGAAGAAGCCGGGCCGGTGGATTTTGCGCCGTTCCAGACCTTCTGTGCCTCGCCGCCAATCAGGCCGCCCATGGACGGAATCGGATCCGTAAGGGGCTGGGTGGTGGATGTCCGCATGATTTCGATGGAACGGGACAGCTTTTTCAGCACGGCCTCCCGGGTGGTTTCGCCCAGCTGGATCTCCCGCAGGAGCATGGCTTCGGAAATGGGAATTCCATTGGCGATGCAGAGAGACAGCAGAGCTTTTCCGCTGCTGAAATCATAGTTTTCGATTGTTTCTGTATTCTTCGTGTTATTCTCTGTATGCATGGCAGTCTCCCTCCTTATACCTGAATGACGGTGGTTTCATAGATACCGTCGTGTGCTTTGATGGAATCGATGATTTCCGGCGGGATGACCTGGTCAGATTCGATGATGGTGTAGGCTGTTTCGCCCTTGGCTTCCCGGTAGAGCCGCATGAAAGCGATATTTACATTCTTTTCGCTGAGACAGCTGGAAATGTGGGCCACGATGCCGGCGGTGTCCTTCTGACGGACGATCAGCGTGCTGTACTGGCCGGTGAAGTCCACGTCGATGTTGTTGATGCGGACGATTTTCATGCGGCCGCCGCCGGTGGATACGCCGCGGACAAACTGCCGGCTTCCGTCGGTTCCGGTGAGAAGAATATCTGCCGTGTTGGGATGATAGCCCAGGTTTTCATGATTTTCGGTGAAACTGTACTGGAGTCCGGTGCGGTCGGCGATGGTGAAGGCGTCGCGGATGCGGATGTCATCCGGTGTGAAGCCCTGAATGCCGCCCAGAAGGGCTTTATCGGTGCCATGGCCGTGATAGGTTTTGGCGAAGGAACCGTACAAGGTGAAGTCCGCGCGGGCGATCTGCCGGCCTTCTGTGCCTGCTGTGCCGGATGTGCCTGCTGCGCCGGATTTCTCTGGTGTTCCGGGCCGGATAAACAGCTTTCGGGCCATCAGAGCGATTGCTACGGCACCGGCTGTATGGGAACTGGACGGCCCGATCATGTTGGGGCCGATCACATCGAAGATACTGGTATAACTCATGTTCTGCTGCTCCTTTCTGCAAATCGATGATACCAAGGCAGGACGTGTTTGTCAACGAAAAATATATCGAAAAAAGGCGAATTATTTCCTGTTTAACCATTGCTTATTTATCCATTTCGTTGTATACTGAATTGACATTTAAATCTATATGTAAGCTGAATGTAAATTTTGGATGGTGCCTGAAACCGTAACACATGAGGGCATCTACTGGCCCGGCATTCCGGGAGTTTGACCAAAGGAGAGAAAGGAGTTCTCTCTCAGGGCTGCACGATCGATTAAGGCAGCAATATCCTGAAACAAAACGAGGTTCCCGCAACATGGCGGGGGTACCGATCTGGAGTTGATAATTCTAAAATGGAAACAAAAGAATACTTTAAGGTCAAGGCGGAAATGAGGAATTCCGCTGCAGCGTCTTTTTGTGTTGGGGCGCTTTATGGTTTTACGACCTGGGTAAAATATGAAATCAGAAACCACAGCTCAGATTTTATCTGGGCTTTTTGTAATGCTTTTCATGTGGTGAAGGAATCTGGTGAAGGAGGGCGAGTGAAATGATTGAACTGAGACACTTAAGAAAGGAATTTGAGGATGTTACCCCTCTGGAAGATGTCAATGTCACCATAAATAAGGGCGACGTGATTGCTGTCATCGGTCCTTCCGGTACCGGCAAATCCACGCTGCTGCGTTGCATCAACATGCTGGAGCCGCCTACATCCGGTGAAATCATCGTGGATGGGCAGGTGATCAACGACGGGAAGTGCGATCTCAATGAAATCCGGAAGAAGATGGGAATGGTCTTCCAGTCCTTCAATCTCTTCGGGCATCTTACGGTCATTGAAAACATCATGAATCCGCAGATCACCCTTCTGGGGCGTTCCCGGCAGGAGGCTTATGACAAGGCCATGTACCTGCTGAACACGGTAGGTCTCAGTTCCAAGGCGTTTAACTACCCGGAGGACCTTTCCGGCGGGCAGCAGCAGAGAATTGCCATTGCCAGAACCCTGGCCATGGATCCGGATATCATCCTTTTCGACGAGCCCACCAGCGCCCTCGATCCGGGCATGATCGGCGAAGTGCAGTCTGTAATCCGCATGCTGGCCAAATCCGGTATTACCATGATGATCGTAACCCACGAGATGGATTTTGCAAGGAAAATTTCAAACCGGGTCCTGTTCATGGATCAGGGCGGGATTTACGAAGAGGGTACGCCAAAGGAAATCTTTGAACATCCGAAGAAGCCGAATACCATTAAATTTATCAAGCGGCTGACCTCGCTGACCTATAAGATTGAAACGGACGATTATGACTTCACGGATGCCTACGACGAACTGCAGCAGTATGCAGAAAAGCTGCTGATCGAAAATGAGCGTATCAGTGATCTGCAGATTGCCATGGAGGAAATCGTTGTGAATAACATCATGGAAGCAACGGATCATCCGGAGGTTCTCATCCGTGTCGACTACTCCGAAAAGATGGACCTGCTTTCTCTGAGCATCCGTTATAAGGGAGAGCACCACGATCCGAAGGATTCGGATAACGAGCTGTTCCTGGAAATGCTGAGCGAGCCTACCACGGAACTGATTGACCGGGTCATCGAAACGGACAACGATATTTACAACAATCTGATTGAAATACATTTCAAATGGGAGGAGGCATAAGATCATGAACAGAACTGTAAAAAAATATGCTTCTTTCGTACTCATGCTTCTGACGACACTGGTGATGCTTTTCGGCACCGTGTCCCCGGTATATGCATCTGAGTATAAGACAATTGAAGATTTAAACGGAAAGAAAATCGGCGTTCAGACCGGATGCCTCTACGAAACACATATAGTGGATGAATGTCCGGATGCGGAAATCCAGTATTTCACCATGCCTCAGGACATGATTCTGGCGCTGAATTCACAGAAAATCGATGCTTACCTCATCGAAGAAGTGGGATA
>JBJESY010000121.1:0-3595 GCA_051883035.1 Anaerovoracaceae bacterium
ACTGTCCGGCTTTACCTGATACATATCGCAGTCGAAGGACACCTGCTTCAGCATTGCAGACATGAAATCAGCTTCGTCAATCTGATAGTCTTTCGCACTGTCTCCGCCGCAGCCTGCCAGAGCAGCGCACAGCAGCAGAAGTAAAAAAACATTCAATACCCTTTTGCAAACAGCTTTCACTTTTCTTTCTCCTCGTCTTATCTCTTATTTCATATTTTCAGTGACTGTATCCGGAATCACGAATTCGTCGCAGCCCATATACATCGGTGCCACATCTCCCTCAGAGAAGGTAATGACCAGCTGGCCGTCACGATTCACATAGAAGGACTGATCCGGCGGAATTTCATCAAACACCCATCCGATTCCGTCATCCGCATCCACCCAGTAAATCTTATTCTCGTCCTCTTCCATGCGGCTTCGCATCTGCTCCTTCAGATTCTCGCTGATCGGCGTGATGTAGTCTGCGCCCGCCGGGAACATGTCTGCCAAAGTCAGCTGTTTTCCGGTCTTCAGATCCAGGGTGTAGTAATAGTCTTTCTCATAGCCGGATCCCGCACCGTGATAGGTGATCAGCTTCAGGGAAAAATAATCATCCGTCGTTTCCAGAATCTCGTATTTTATGAGCAGCTGCTCGTAGCTGGCCTCTGCCGCCATGTTGGTCTCAAATTCGTCGATCATTTCCTGGGCAATCTCCCGAATCTCCGCATTGATTCGCTGAAGCTGCGCTGCATCCACCGGCAGTCCATCCGATGCTCTTAGTTCCGGGATCTGCACATCCGCCTCAAACCTTCCGTCTTCGGATTCTGCAGCGTACTCACGGAAGGTCACCGCTTCAATAATCTGACCCAGGACGGGCACGCTGCTCATGGCATAGGCTGCACTGCTGCTGATGTTCGGAAGCAACACGATGATGGCTGCCGCTGCCGCAAGGCCGCTTCCCCAGGCTTTCCATCGGCGTTTCTGCCGCTTCTGTCTGTTTTCTGCCTTCGCACGTGCCATTGCATCCTTTATGCGTTCCTTTCCATCCGGCGGCGGGGATGCAGACAGATACTCTTTTTTCAGTTTCTCCAGTTTTTCCATTCTTTCCCTCTTTTCTATTCTTCCAGCGTGATTCGCAGCTTCTGCAGGGTGCGGTAAAGGCGGCTCTTCACGGTGCTCAGGTTTTCATCCAGAATACCGGCGATTTCTTCCAGCTTCAGATCCTCGAAGTACCGCAGTTCCACCAGTGCCTTTTCCTTTGGCGAGAGTCTGTCCAGTGCTTCCCGCAGCGGAAGGCAATCGTTCGGCATAACGGCCGGCATCTCTTCCAGGCAGTCGGCACCTGTCATGCGTTCCTGATCTCTGCTTTGCTTTCGCAGGAAACCGAATATTTCATTGAGCATAATCCGGTAGATCCATGTCTCCGCAAAATCCTCCCGCTCCAGACTCTCCCATTTCAGCATGGCTTTGCAGGCGCCTTCCTGCACAATATCCATCGCATCTTCTTCATTCCGGACATAACTGAATGCCAGCCGGTAATATTTCGCATAGTTGTCGATGAGCAGTTTTTCCACCAGCAATTCTCTGCTGTTTTTCATCCAAAGTTCCCCCCTGCTGCTGTTACATATTTTTAGACGCTGCAGATAACGGAAAAGTTTCATGGTTTGAAAATTTTTTCACCGGTCTGCACCAGTTTCTGTTCCCTGCAGTTCTGCACCGGACAGTTCTCCGTCAGACAGCCGGACCGGAAGGGGCACACTGACCTGCAGGCTGTCCTCCGTCACATGGCACTGGTATGCCAGAATGTGCACACCGGCTCGCTGCGCCTGACGCAGCGCATCTCCGAAGGCCCGGTGGGTATCATCGTTGGGCATGAAGACCCGCATTCCTTCCATCTGCACGATGAAGAGTACATATGCAAAGTATCCTTCTTCTCTGGCGCGGATCAGTTCCTCCACATGCTTGACGCCACGCTCTGTGGGCGCATCGGGGAAGCGAACCAGACCGTCTTCTTCCAGCGTAACGCCCTTTACTTCCAGATATCCTTTTTTCCCGTCTGTATCCTCTACATAGAAATCAAACCGGGAATTGCCGAAGGTCTGCTCTCCTTTCACCACCGTCAGATCAGACATGTCCGGAAGGCAAATGATTCCGCTTTTCAGTGCCTCCGCCGCCACCTTATTGGGTGCCTGGGAATCCATGTTTACCATGAGCACGGATCCGTCTTTCAGCGGCTTTTCCACACCAATAAGAGAATAGGCCAGCTTCCTGCTTCCCATTCGCTCTGTATGATCCTCCAGCCAGACTGTCCCCCCGGGCTGCAGCAGTTCCCTGCATCTTCCGGTATTTTTCACATGGGCCCTTGTTTCCGTCCCGTCCGCCAGCTTTACTTCGGCAATGAACCGGTTGGGTCTGGCCATAAATTGTGCTTCGATGATTTTCTCGTACTTCATATAAAAATTGTACCAAACTTTGATGACAATTAACACTTTTTTTTGTATAATATATGGGTGAATTTATTGGATATTTTAAAGTAAGGAGATTTGTAGACTATGATTGCACCCGACCGGGTCGCATTTTCCTTGTTCGGACTGGATGTCATGTGGTATGGCCTCCTGATCGGACTTGGTTTTTTCATTGCGACACTGATTTGCTACTTCCGCGCAAAGGAGCATGACATACAGCCGGATTTCATTCTGGATCTGGTCATTTTCATGGTTCCCACAGCCATCATCGGCGCACGGGCCTACTATGTGATTTTCAGCTGGGAAAACTACGCCGGAGACTGGCTGAAGATTTTCGACACCAGAAGCGGCGGACTGGCCGTACACGGCGGGCTGATTGCCTGCTTCATCGTGGCATACTTCGTCTGCCGCCATCATAAAGTGAACTTTCTCAATGCCGCCGACCTGGTGGCTCCTACCATCGCCCTGGCCCAGTCCATCGGCCGGTGGGGAAACTTCTTTAATGAGGAGGCTCACGGCGGCCCGACAGATCTGCCATGGGCACAGATTATCGATGGCGTCGGCTATCACCCGACCTTCCTGTACGAATCCATCTGGTGCTTCCTGCTGTTCTGGTTTCTGCTGTGGCTTGACAGAAACCACCGGAAATTCAACGGACAGATCGTGTGCCTCTACGGCATTCTGTATTCTGTAGAGCGCTTCTTCGTGGAAGGCCTGCGGACAGACAGCCTGATGATCGGCCCGCTGCGGCAGGCGCAGGTTCTCAGCCTCTGCCTCATCGTGGGACTGGCTGTGATTTACCGGATTTTGATGAAGCATAACACGAATACAGCGCATTTGACAAATGCAACGAATTTGAACGATAAAGATAAAACAGAAAACGAGGAGACTGAAGAATGAAATTAGGAATTGTAGGATTGCCAAATGTAGGGAAAAGCACCCTGTTTAATGCCATCACCAAAGCCGGCGCGGAAGCGGCCAATTATCCTTTCTGCACCATTGAACCCAATGTAGGCGTAGTTACCGTGCCGGATCAGCGGGTCACCAAGCTCCACGAGATTTATAACTCGAAGAGAACGATTTACGCCACCATCGAGTTCTGTGATATCGCAGGTCTGGTAAAAGGTGCATCCAAAGGCGAAGGTCTCGGG
>JBJESY010000122.1:0-3577 GCA_051883035.1 Anaerovoracaceae bacterium
ACTTCCTCCTTTGCCAGTGTATCCCGCAGCTTCGCCCGGCTGCGGAACAGCGATGATTTCACTGCTTCTTCACTGCAGCCGCAGCTTTCTGCGATTTCCTTCACGCTCTCTCCATACCAGTAACGGCGCACGAAATAAATTCTCGCATTTCGGTTCAGTTCTCGCAAAAAGTCACCCAGCAGCTGGCGAAATGCTTCCCCTTCCAGCATCTCTGCCCGGTCAGCCGCCTGCCCCAGCGCCGATTCCAGTTCTTCGAAGGCTTCCGTCAGGGCGGAATTTCTCCGGTCTGCCGTGTTATATGCATACCGGTCCAGTGCCAGATTTCTGGCGATCCGCGCCGTATACGCCTTCAGCGATGCCGGTCTGGCCGGTGGGATGGACCGCCACAAGCGAAGCCATGTATCTGTCACGCATTCCTCGATATCGCGTGCATCGCTTAGAATCCGTCCCGCAACAGACGCACACAGACCCCCATACTTTTCTTTCACCTGCTCCAATGCCGTCTCGGATCGCTGAAAAAACAGTGCAATGATTTTTTCATCTTCCATATATATTGATTCCTCTATCCCTTTTCATCTATTATGACGATGCCGCATGTCATATGGTTTCGTCTGTTTTCATATTATTTCAGAAAAAATTCATTTTTTTTGCACTCCAATACTCCTTCTTTTCGCAGCCGGCTGATTTCCGCAGACAGTCCGCTCCGGTCCACCTCCAGATAGTCGGCCAGTTCCTGCCGGTCATAGGGGATGGTAAAGCGGCTGCTTCCCGCTGCCTTGGCCTGCATCAGCAGATAGGTCATCAGCTTGTCTCTGGTGGTCCGTTTGGAGGTGATCTCAATTTTCTGGTGAAATACCAGATTCTTCGCGGCAACAATCTGCAGCAAATTGAAGATCAGACGACTGTGAAACTCGCATGCGTTGGTACAGGATGTGGTCAGCCGTCGGCAGTCAAACAGCATATATGTGCAGTTTTCCGTTGCTGCCACACTGACCGGAAGCTCCTCCAAGCCTGCACACGCAAAAGACTCTCCGAACAGATCACCCGCCTCGATCCGTGCCAGAATCGTGCGGTTTCCAAAATAATCTTCCCGGATGATCTGCCCGCTGCCGGAAAGCATCAGTCCCACATACCGGGCCGGTTCCCCTTCCCGAAAAATCATCTCACCCCTGGCTGCCGAAACCGTTCTGGCCCCCAGGCAGGAAACCATGGCGGACAGATTTTGCGAAGAAATGCCTTCAAACAATGGACACGCCCGCAAAATTTCTTCACTTTTTTTCATATTCTTCTCCATTTTGTTGAAAATTCAACATACACTATGGTATCATTATAGTATACTCTATCCAGAAAGTCAAAGGGAGGAAACATGCAATGCGACGAATCGACAGAGAAATGCCAGCGGAATTTGCTTATGATGTGACAGACCGGTGCGAATACGCCACCCTTTCCATGACGGATCCGGAGGGTCTGCCTTACTGTCTGCCTGTCACTATCGTGCGGGACGTGCGGGAGGAAAACACCATCTATTTTCACTGCGCCAAAGACGGCTTCAAAGTCCAGTGTCTGCGCGCCAATCCGCAGGTCTGCCTGGCCTGTGTCTGCGATACCCACATCATTGCAGAAAAGTTCACCACGGAGTTTGCTTCGGCCATTCTGCGGGGAACCGCATCGGAGGTAACCGACGATGCCGAAAAAATCCACGCCCTTCGACTTCTATGCCAGCGCCATACCCCTGCCGGTATGGACGGCTTCGATGCTGCTGTGGCCCAAAGTCTTCCGCGCACCGCTGTCTGGAAAATCCGAATTTCAGAAATCACCGGCAAGCGGAAAAAGTATGACAGCCGCGGCGAAGAAATGAAATTTGGAAGAGAGGAATAAACCAATGAAACGAAAGATTATTCATATAGACGAAAGCAAATGCAACGGCTGCGGCTTATGCGCTGCTGCCTGCCACGAAGGCGCCATCGGCATGGTGGACGGCGTGGCCAGACTCCTGCGGGAAGATTACTGTGACGGCCTCGGAGACTGTCTTCCGGCATGCCCTACCGGCGCCATCACCTTCGAAGAACGTGAGGCTCTGCCTTATGATGAAGAAGCGGTTCGCCGGGCGCAGGCCGCAGCGAAAGTCGGCATGCAGGCAGCGTCCGTAAGTACCGCCGGAAACACCCCAGTACAGGATGTGCTCCCATGCGGCTGCCCGGGAAGCCAGTCCCGTACCCTTCACAGAGAATGTGCTCCGGACCCTGAATCACCGGCTTCCTGCTCCACATCCGCTTCCCCTGCAGTCAGCCGTCTGTCCCAGTGGCCGGTACAGATCAAACTGGTTCCGGTAAACGCACCATATTTCAACGGCGCGGATCTGCTCATTGCAGCAGACTGCACTGCTTATGCATACGGAAACTTCCACGAAGAGTTCATCCGGGGCCGGATTACTTTGGTGGGCTGTCCGAAACTGGATGAAGGCG
Source organism: Anaerovoracaceae bacterium (assembly GCA_051883035.1). Lineage (GTDB taxonomy): Bacteria > Bacillota > Clostridia > Peptostreptococcales > Anaerovoracaceae > RGIG7179. The sequence goes on from JBJESY010000122.1 coordinate 2,466, forward strand.
ATTACACGGAAAAGCTTACCTCCATTATCGCTTCCAACGACATCAAAAGTGTTACGATTGTTCGCATGGAAGTGCCATGCTGCGGCGGCCTCGAAATGGCGTCCCGCCGTGCACTGCAGGCCAGCGGCAAATTCATTCCGTGGCAGGTGGTCACCATCTCCACCGACGGAAGAAAGCTGTAAAGCCGAAACCAGGCAGCCTTCGGGCTGCCTTTCATATTTTATACAGTTCCCATCTCGCATCCTTTAAAATATACTTCAGCTCATACCGCACATCCCGGCCGCTGACGAAGCTCTGGCACCGGTACAGAATAAACTCCACACTGCCGAACCGAAGCGGTTCTGACTCCAGAATCTTATCCACGGATATGGTTTTCAGTACGCCGCTTCGGTCCTCATATCGGAATTTTCTCGGCTCCGGATACGCACCCCGATAAAACACTGCCACCGCTTCCACGGGTCTGGATACAATCTTCATCTGTCTGCATCCCCTTTCCTCGTATGCATGCCCGCCGCCCGATACCGTCGTCGGTCCTGCAGCGAATGCTGTACTGTTATTATAGCGAACATTTGTTCTTTTTTCAAGAGTAAATACTTTCCAGTGATGATACCGGATCCTGTGGATTTCCTGTTCTGATGTGTTTTTTCATCTGGTTTATGGGACTACTGAGGATTCCCCCTTTTTTTGGTTCAAAAAAGTGAAAAAGAAGGGGGATGCGCTGCCTGGAATCGCAGTTTTTTCGCAATTTCTATCGGGTTTTCATCCATAATTTCCATTTATTAGTATATTTCTGTAAAATATCTCTTGATTTGCAAAGGGGGTCCCCCCTTCTATCGCGATTTTTACGGCCGAATTGAGGGGGTTTGACAAGACTAACGAGACTAACGGAGCTAACGCAAAGGTACTGCAAAAGGTACTACGGGTACTGCGATGAAATACAGACGAAAGGGCTGGCATATGAACAAATGCTCCGTTCACAGGCCAGCCCCATATTTTCTCATCTGATTCTTTACTGTTTTATCCCATTCTTTACCGCTTTATCCCAGCACCGTCTGAGCGAAGTGCACTGATGCCATGGCATCTCTGGTATACTGGTCGGCATGGATCATCTG
>JBJESY010000123.1:0-3540 GCA_051883035.1 Anaerovoracaceae bacterium
ATAAAATCTGAAAAGTTTTCTTCAAACCGTGGCCCGGCATAGGTCAGGCCGGCTGCTGTGGAAAGCCCCGCCCCTGCACCGATGACCACTGCGTCTGCTTCCTCCAGGGCCTGACGGAGACCCTGCATATTCTCACTGCTGAAGCAGTCTTCTGTAAATTTCTTCGTCCTGTTCCTGAAATACATTAAAAATCACCTCAATGCTGCTTTTCGTTTCTGCAAGATATTCTGTTACGGTTTCCACCGCGATTTCTGCGGCTTTCTGATTGGGGAAACAGAAAACCCCGGTAGAAATGCAGCAGAAAGCGATGCTGCCGATGCCATTCTGGTCTGCCAGCTGAAGGCAGGAACGGTAACAGGATGCCAGCTGATCGCAGTGCTGCCGGGTCAGCGGCCCCTGTACGATGGGGCCGACGGTGTGAATCACATAATCACAGGGCAGGTTGTATGCCGGTGTGATTTTCGCCTGCCCGGTGGGCTCTGTATATCCCTGGGCAGTCATGATGTCCGCGCATCTGGCCCGAAGCTGAACCCCGGCGAAGGTGTGAATGCAGTTGTCGATGCAGCTGTGGCAGGGTTGGTAGCATCCGGTCATGCCGCTGTTTGCTGCATTGACGATGGCACCGCAAGCCAGGGTGGTGATATCTCCGCGCCAGAGACGGATTCCATCCCGCAAAATCCGGAGATCTGACAGCTTCACAATGCCCCGGTTTTTCACTTCTTCCTGCAGGTATGCATCCTGCACCTGCAGGAATTCTTCGTCCGGCAATCCCGGCATGCGGATATTCATCAGACTGCGGAGAAACCGTCGATGCCCGCTTTCGTCTTTCGGCACCGGCAGGCTGCTGCAGGCCGGATTTTCCTGCAGCAGCCGCCGGATCAGCCAGATGCGCCGTTCTTTCTGATTCATACGGTTTGCGTCCATGGCGGATTAAAATTCATACGGCGGGTTGCCGGAAAAGTCCGCGATGACACCATGGGGTTCTTCCAGATAAAAGACCTCGAAGATCGGATTGTCTGCACTGCCATACTGACTCTTTACGATTGGGTTATTCATGCAGGCTTCTTTCACTGTCATATTGTTTTCAAACACGGCTTTGCCGCTGAGACGGATCCATGAAAACTCCGGACTGGAAACAGAGACCTGAACATTTGGATTTTCCTGCATGTCTTTATAGACTTCCTTGGTGCTGTTGGTGCAGAACCAGAGCTTTCCATCCTGCTCTAATGCGAACATGAACGGGCGGCATTTCGCCTTGCCGTCGCGGCCTACGGTGGCCAGATACTGTACCGGATTTGCTTCTAAAAATTCTACGACTTTTTTCATGATGTGTTCCTCCTTGAAATCATTTTTATGGTTTATGGGTTTTGGTATGATTTTGTTTCTGGACATATCATACGGCGCGGGAGGATTCCGCACAAGTACGCACAATATTGTGGTATAGTTACCGGGAAGTAACCCTTGGGAAATTCCAGCGTATTTAGAGAGAAAAAAGTTTGTAGAGTGGATTTTGCGGGTAAGTTACAAAAAGAAACTATAAGGAGAGAAACGGAGGCAGAACGTCGTGAGTGAGGAAAGAAAGCTGCCGGAATGTCCGGTGGAGACGACCCTGATGCTCATCGGGGACAAATGGAAGGTGCTGATTTTGAGAGATCTGATGCCTGGGACGAAGCGGTTTGGTGAGCTGAAGAAATCCATCGGTACTGTGTCACAGAAGGTGCTGACGGCGCAGCTGCGGGAGATGGAAGCCCAGGGGCTGGTGTCCAGGAAGGTGTATGCCGAGGTGCCGCCGCGGGTGGAATATACCCTGACGGAGACGGGGTGCAGCCTGAAGCCGGTGCTGGATGCCATGTGGGCGTGGGGCGAGGAATATAAGGCGAAGAATGAAAAATGAGAGTCGTCTGACATCCTGATTGCGTGACATCCTGATTGCGGAATATTACTGTTGATATTATTCCGAAAAAAGAATATACTAAAAACAGAGAATCCAAAATTCCGAGGTGGGAAATGAAAGAGATGACAACCAGACAAGCCGCAGAAAAATGGAGAATCAGCGATCGCCGGGTGCGTATACTTTGCGCAGAGGGGAAGGTAGAAGGTGCTGAGAAAGTGGGAAGATCTTACCGCATTCCGGAGCATGCTGCCAAACCTGCGGACGGGCGATATAAAGAAGAGGAAGGATGCCGCTATCTGAAATGGGATGAAGCGGTGGTGGGCATCATTTCGCCGGATCAGGAAGTGCAGTTTACACAGCCGGATTTCAACCAGGTAGTGTCCGTGTATACCTGCGGACAAAATCGCTGGTCGGCAGAGCAGCTTGATACGTTCCTGTCGGAACGGATTGTCAGCAGAGACCGGCGGGATATCGAGCGAATTCTTTTCCGCTGCGGACTGTCTCAGTACGATGTTCGAAAGATTGCTGAAATTACCCGGGCCATGCATCCGAAGGATCTCTTATGGATTGCCCGGAGCCGTCAGGAGACCATGGACTCGGTGATGACGGATGTGTTTCAGTCGGTTTTCCTGCAGCGGACGGATCTGCAGGGGGACAGCGTTGACACACCGGAAGGATATAATATCAAGCGGTATGGCGTCTGGAAGGGAAAGTATGGAATTTTCAAGCAGCGAATTAGTCCGCTGGTGACGGATGTGGAATCAGAAATTGCGGTGAGTCTGCTGGGAGAGCGTCTTGGTGTGGCCTGCTGTCCGGCAGAGCGGGTAGACCAGAACACGGTGTTTTCTGCCTTTCTCTATGACTTTTCCAGAGAGTATATTGTGCATTTTCGCCGTCTGTTTGATGGGGTGCGCGGCGAAAATGAGTATGAAAATCTGGTGGGGGTACGGCCCCGGTTTCGGGACGAGATCGCCCGGATGATTCTGCTGGACTTTATTACCCGGCAGGATGACCGGCATCTTTCCAATATCGCGCTGAAGGTCTCGTCGGAGGGGGAAGCGTTTTATCCGCTGTATGACAATGGCCGGAGCCTCTTCTATGAAGATACGCCGGAGACGGTAGAGGCAGCGGCATGCGATATCGAAGGATATGCGACCTGCTTCGGATATACGGGAACCTACTGGGACTATGTGCAGCAGATTGCTGCGGAGCGCGGCGGCCTGGGCGGGCTTTTGGATCTGTCCGTAAGCCGCCGGGAAGTGGAGCTGATTCTGGAGCGTGCAGGTTTCGCGGGGTACCGGTTTCACGGTGCGCTGGAATGGATTATGAAGACGATAGAAATGATAAAGGAGCTGGGATAAACCTGGCTCCTTTCTGCTTGACACAAAATGCGCCGTAATGTTATCATATATGATAACATTACGGCGGAAGGAGTGAATGCAAGATGTACAGAATGGAAGGCGACGTGGAGCAGATTCGCCAGAAGATGATTTCTGCACTGGTGGAAGCACGGCTTGCACAGAACATGTCTCAGGCAGAGTTGGCGAGGCGTGTCGGTACGCAGCGGTCAAACATCTGTCGTTTTGAAAGTGGACAGCAGAATGTGACCCTGGATTTTTATATTCGGATCGCCAGGGCACTGGGAA
>JBJESY010000124.1:0-3517 GCA_051883035.1 Anaerovoracaceae bacterium
TCACCGGCGCCACCGGCGGCTTTATCATCGGCTATCTTTTCGCTGCTGTTCTGGTAGGGCTGCTGGCAGCCGGCACGGAAACCATGCCGGCGAAAAAAGCGGTAGTCCGCCTTGCCCTGGCCTGTCTGGTCGGTATGGTCTGCTGCTACGCCTTCGGGCTGGTCTGGTTCATGGTCCTCACCGGCACCGATCTTATGGGCAGCCTGGTGGCCTGCGTCTTCCCGTTCCTTCCGGGTGACGCTGTAAAGATCGTACTGGCTGTCATCCTGATCCGCCGCCTGAAGCCGATCGTGAACCGGCAGCAGTAAACCGGCGCGGCCTGAACCTGCTGCGGCAGTCATAATCCTGTTCAAAAGGGGCCTCCTACCGGATGGCCCCTTCTTCAATATATCCATATTGTTCCATGCACTGGATGACCTGCTGCCTGCGCTGCTCTGCCAGGTCCGGATTCACATCCGGTGAATAGACAGACGGTGCATTAGGAATGCCGGCAAGAAGCGTTGCCTCGTAGTCATTCATCTCAGCCGGTGCTTTGCCGAAATAGCCCATAGATGCGTCATATACCGTGTAATATCCGGAACCAAAGTATATGGAATTCAGATAAAACTCGAAAATCTGTTTCTTCGAATAGTTTTTTTCAATATCAAAGGCCATCAGCAGCTCCGCCACCTTCCGGTCAAACTTCTTATCCAGATCAAAGTACCAGATCTTTGCCAACTGCTGGGTGATGGTGCTGCCCCCTTCTACCAGGTCCTTTTCCTGAAAGTTTCGGATGAAGGCCCGCCCTGTGGACCGTAGACTGAATCCGCGGTGATCATAAAAGCTCCGGTCTTCCACCGCAAGCACTGCATCCAGATATACTTCCGGCAGCTGATCCAGAGTGGTGAAATTCTCCTGCGCGCTGGTCTGTGCCGCCTTTTCCTCCAGCGGACAGGCTGCAAGCGCGTCCTCATACATCTGCCAGCCGCTGTAAAAGGTCAGTCCTACCCAGGTCAGCACGACCAGAAGGACCAGCATGAACAGTTTTTTCAGTAAACCCATTTCAAATCCCCTTTTCGAAAAAAACTCCAGTCACCAAACCGGTGGCCGGAGCTTCTCTTTTCCTGCATTCGTATGCTATTTTTGCTATTTTATCGAACCGTCTGCATTGAACACCGGCAGTTTCTCCAGGAAGATGATATCGTCCCGGTCCGCTGCTTCGCCTTCTGCAAGCACCGCCATACGGCCCACGATGTTTCCGCCAACCTGGTTCACCAGCGTCTCAATGGATTTCAGTGATTCCCCCGTGCTGATCACATCGTCCACGATGAGCACTCTGCGTCCGCGCATCAGATCCGCCTCATGCTGACCGATGCACAGTGTCTGAATATGATCGGTGGTGATAGAATCTACTTCTGTGGAAATGATATTGGTCATGTACAGCTTCGGCCCTTTTCTGGCTACAATGTAGTCGTTGACACCGGCCTGCCGTGCCATCTCATGCACCAGTGGAATGCCCTTGGATTCTGCCGTAATCATGATGTCGAATTCTGGCGCTTTTTTCAGCAGTTCCCGGGCAGATGCCACGGTAATTTCCACGTCGCCAAACATGATGAAGGCGCCGATGTATAAATCATCTGTTACTTTACAGAGGGGCAGCTGTCTCTTCAGCCCCGCGATGGTCATTTCGTGAAACATACTTCGATCCTTTCTGCGTTCATTCTCGCTTCCCAAAATCTGTTCGCCCGGTCTTATCTCTTCTGCCGGCGAATCGGTATGCCGGGTTTCTTTCCCCGTACCTTATTATTATACTCTTTCAAGCGTCTGGTTTCAAGGGTGAATCTCAGATGCAAAAGGCAGCATACAGCGGTACAGCTTTCACACCATCTGCCATTCCGAAATTTCTACCCGACACCCGGATTGCATATTCCGGAGCATATTTTTCCCGATAAACGTTCAGGCTTTTCGCCCTCACATGCGTACCCGCCTTGCTTTCCACCGGAATCAGTTTCCCTTCGCGGAGAATCAGGAAATCCACCTCCGCCGTTCCATCAGACTCCCAATAAAACAGTTCATACCCGTTGGCTTTCAGCGTACAGGCAAGGTAATTTTCCGCATATACACCCCGAAACAGATCGCTCTCTGGGCGAAGCAGATTTTGGAGAGTAAATCCGGTTCTCGCAGATAACAGTCCCAGGTCACTATAATACAGCTTAAAAGAAGACAAATCCTGGTATGCTGACGGAGGCATAAGCCCCTGCGTGCATTTGCTGCATTTCTGCACGATTCCCGCACGAACCAGCCAGTCAATGGAATCTCCATACTGTGATGCTCTCGCTCCCGACTGGATCAGCTTATACTGGAACTTCTTCTGATTTTTCGCAAGCTGCGCAGGCAGCGAATCGTATGCAGCAAATATTTTTACGCCTTCACCGGCAGTCGCGTATTTCGTCATATCTGCCACATAGGAATCCAGAATCATCTGGCGGATTTCTTTTTGTGATAAGGGTATATTCTGATGCAGTTCTGCAAGGATTGCTGCCGGCATTCCTCCGACAATACAATAGTTCCAGTACTCCTGCATCGCTTCTTTGTGGAGATTGTCTGCCAAAACAATATTCTCCTGAAAATGGGATCGTATCGTATCTGCCAGCATTGCTTTTCCCTTCGCCCAGAGGTATTCCTCGAAGTCCATAGGATACATATTCAGTATCTGCACCTTCCCCACGGGAAAAGAATATTTTTTCCGCTTTAATGCTACGCCGAGAAGACTCCCTGCACCAAGGATATGGTATTCTGGTGCTTCCTCCGCAAAATACTTCAGGGATGTCAATGCCCTCTCACAAGACTGTATCTCATCAAAAATAATCAGGGTCTGATCCGGTACAATTGTCGTGTTATAGTAGTTTTCCAGAACCTGAATCAACTGCTGTGCAGAAATATCCGCCTGGAAGTAATCTCCAATCTTCTGGTCTTCTTCAAAGTTAATATATACGGTATTTTTGAATGTCTCTGCACCCAGTTCTTTCATCACATAAGTTTTTCCTACCTGTCTTGCCCCATATACAAGCATCGGCATCCTGTGAGAACCGCTGTTTCTCCATTCCAGAAGTTTCGCCATTATCTTCCGTTTCATTCTGTTCCCTCCTCTCCCATCTTCATTCTATCTTTATTCCATTATTATGTCAAGTTTAATGTTTTCATATACATTTTTTCTAACGAAATAACGTGCTAAATCGCACAAAAAAGACCCACCACGCAGTCATTTCTTTTGTGATGGGCCCTTTATTATATACCCGGTCAGAGAACCGGTTTACTTACATAGTGATGAAGATGAACTTCAGGCAGAACAGCAGTCCGATTACCGCAACCATAATGTCCTTCTTTTCGAACTTTCCGGTGCAGATGGCAATCAGCGTGTATGCAATGGAACCGATACCGATACCGTTGGCGATGGAGTAAGTCAGCGGCATCATAATCAGAGTCAGGAAGGCAGGAACTGCGGAAGCGATATCTTCCATGTCAACCTTCTTGAAGT
>JBJESY010000125.1:0-3496 GCA_051883035.1 Anaerovoracaceae bacterium
AAGCATCCGGATCGGTTTCAGGTGGGTGTGCTTTCCTGCGGCAGGAATGTGCAGCGGCTGAAAGAGCAGATTCTTCGCTGGAAGCCGAAAATTGCCGTGACAGAGCGGGAAGAGGATGCGGCTGCACTGACGAAGGTGCTGCGGGAAAGCGGCGCCGGTGCTGCCGGCGTGCACACTGAGATCCTGTGGGGACAGGACGGTCTGAAGACTGCAGCGGCCAGCGAGGCCTGCGATATCGTTTTGAATTCTCTGCTGGGTATCAGCGGTCTGGCACCGACCATGGCTGCCATTGCAGCAGGAAAAGATATTGCACTGGCAAATAAAGAGACACTGGTGGCTGGGGGAAGTATCGTGATGGATGCAGTCCGTGAAGCCGGTGTGAAACTTCTTCCGGTGGACAGTGAACACAGTGCCATCTTTCAGTGCCTGGAAGGAAACCGGGGAAGAAAGGTGAAAAAGATTCTGCTGACAGCCAGCGGCGGCCCGTTCCGCGGGTGGAGCAGGCAGCAGCTGGAGACCGTGACGCTGGAACAGGCGCTGAACCATCCGAAATGGTCCATGGGAAAAAAAATCACCATAGATTCAGCCACAATGATGAACAAAGGCCTGGAGGTCATCGAAGCAAAATGGCTGTTCGATGTTCCGGTGGACGACATTCAGATTCTGGTGCATCCGCAGAGTATCGTACATTCCATGGTGGAATTTGCCGATACATCCGTACTGGCACAGCTGGGAAATCCGGATATGCGGATTCCCATCAGCTTGGCGCTGGGATATCCGGACCGGCTGGAAAGCGAAGAACCGGGGCTGGACTTTTTCGGTGCCGGAAGCAGTCTGACCTTCGAAAAGCCGGATCCTGCAGTGTTCCGCTGCATTGCCATGGCATATGAGGCATCCCGGGCCGGCGGAAGTTATCCGGTGGTACTCAACGGTGCCAACGAGGTGCTGGTGGATCTGTTCCTCCACGGAAAAATCCGATTCATCGAGATTCAGGATTATCTGGAACGGATTCTGGAATCCCATGTGCCGGAGTACGATCTGACGCTGGAAAAAATTCTGCATATCGACCGGGAAATCCGGGAATACACATATCAGACCGTGCAGCAGGGACAGGGGGCTGCTGCATTCTAGGAACGGAATAAAGAAAAGAAAGGGGAACAGGAAAGGAAGAAATGAAGACAGCAATACTTGCAGTTCTGTTATTCTGCATTATGATATTTCCCCATGAACTGGGGCACTTTCTTGCGGCCAAACGGATGGGCGTAAGGGTTCTTGAATTTGCATTCGGTATGGGTCCGACCATCTGGAAGCACCAGGGGAAAGAAACACTCTACTCCATCCGGCTTTTCCCGGTGGGTGGATTTTGTGCCATGGACGGGGAAGAAGCGGAAGAGGAATCCGAAGTGAAAGCCGAAGAAGGCAGTCATGCCGCAGAGCATGGGGAGCCGGATCCGCGTACCTTTGAAGCCCAGAAGCCGTGGAGAAAAATCATCATTCTGGTGGCCGGTTCTGTCATGAACATTCTCTGCGCGATTCTGATCATGTCCCTGATTTTCGGGATCAGCGGCTTTACGACCAACCGAATTGGAGAGGTGGCACCGGGCAGTCCGGCGGAAACGGCCGGCCTGCAGTCCGGAGATAAGATTACAGCCATCGACGGAAATGCGGTGAAGACCTGGAGCGATGTGATGACTTACATGCCGGCGGACGGATCTGCGGTGGAAATGACAGTGGACGGCAGCGTTGGAAACCGCACTGTACAGATTCAGCCTGTTCTGCAGCAGATGACGGATGCAAACGGGCAGGATGCAGGAGAACGTTATGTGATCGGCATCACATCGAAGATCAGTCACAGCCCGGCAAAAGCGCTGGTGGACGGCTGTGAAGCTACATGGAATATCGTGAAGCTGATGTTCAAGTCTATCGGTATGCTCTTCAGCGGAGAGGCAGGTGCCGAGGATCTGTCCGGACCGGTGGGCATGGTTCAGATGGTAAGTCAGACCGAAACACTGGGGTTCTGGTATTACGGATTTCTGATTGCACTGATCTGTGTGAATCTGGCGATCATCAATATGCTGCCGCTGCCCGCACTGGATGGCGGAAGAATTCTCTTCGTCATTTTCACCATGATCACCGGAAAAAAAGTCAGCGCGAAGGTGGAGGGAACCGTGCACATGATCGGCATGGCCCTTCTGTTTGGCCTGATGATTTATGTGACATTGAATGACGTGACCAGAATTTTCGGATAACACACCAAGGGGGCAGAAACCAATGACGAAACAAGTAAACTGCGGCGGCGTGGCCATCGGCGGCGGCGCACCGATTTCCATACAGTCCATGACCAACATGGACTCCAGAGATGAAAAGGCTCTTCTGGAGCAGATTGCCAGACTGGAAGATGCCGGATGTCAGATTATCCGCATGGCGGTACCCGACATGGAGTCGGCAGAGGTTCTGGGCAGAGTAAAGAAAAAAATTCATATCCCTATGGTTGCCGACATCCATTTCGACTATCGGCTGGCCATCGCTTCCATCGAAGCCGGCGCCGATAAGGTCAGAATCAATCCGGGAAATATCGGCAGCACTGACAGGGTAAAGGCTGTGGTGGAAGCGGCACGGCAGCGTGAAATCCCAATCCGTGTGGGCGTCAACTCGGGGTCTCTCGAGCAGGATATTCTGCAGCGCTGCGGCGGCGTGACAGCAGAAGGTCTGGCAGAGAGTGCCCTACGAAATCTGCGGCTGATTGAGGACATGGGATACGACAACCTGGTGGTTTCCCTGAAATCCTCTGATGTGCGCATGAATTATGAGGCTCATAAAATCCTGGCTGCCGCCACCGATTATCCGGTACACATCGGCATTACGGAAGCCGGTACGCCGGGCAGAGGAAAGGTCAAGTCTGCGGTGGGAATCGGCGGGCTACTGCTGGCAGGCATCGGGGATACTATGCGGGTATCTCTGACCGCCGATCCGGTGGAGGAAGTCTATTTCGCCAAAGAGATCCTTCGCAGCCTGGGACTGCGAAAATCTGCCGTGAACCTGGTGTCCTGCCCTACCTGCGGAAGAACGAAAATCAATCTGGAAGCTCTGGCCTCAGAAATCGAGCGGCAGCTGGATCATCTGGAGGCTCGGAGAAATGCCGAAGCAGCGGCCAGCGGCAGGCAGCTCCGCCCCCTTACAGTAGCAGTGATGGGCTGTGCGGTCAACGGGCCGGGAGAAGCCAGGGAAGCCGATTTCGGTGTGGCCGGCGGAGACGGAAAAGGCCTGCTGTTCGCAAGGGGAGAAATCATCGGCAGCGTGCCGGAAGAAGAAATCGTACCGGCTCTGATGAAAATGATGGAAGAAGCAATGATCGAGGAAGCAATGATCGAGGAAGCAGAATGAAACAAATCATCGAAAACGCGGTCAACTGGGAGTCCATCGGCGACTACCCGAAGGATGCGCTTACATATTCCATAGACCGGGCGGACATCCACAAAGATTCAGGGGTTTTGTC
>JBJESY010000126.1:0-3491 GCA_051883035.1 Anaerovoracaceae bacterium
TGTGAATTTCATCGATGAACAGAATGATCCGGCCTTCGGATTTTTCCACTTCATTGAGTACCGCTTTCAGACGTTCCTCAAACTCACCCCGGAACTTGGCCCCTGCAATCAGAGCACCCATATCCAGTGCGAAAATCGTCTTGTCCTTCAGGCCCTCCGGCACATCGCCATTGAGAATTCTCTGTGCCAAACCTTCCACCACGGCAGTTTTACCAACACCCGGCTCACCGATGAGCACCGGATTGTTCTTGGTTCTTCTGCTCAAAATCTGGATGGCATGACGGATTTCTGCATCACGGCCGATAACCGGATCCAGCTTTCCCTCTCTGGCCATTTCCACCAGATCACGGCCATATTTATTCAATGCATCATAGTTGTCTTCCGGATTCTGGCTGGTGACACGCTGGTTGCCTCTGACCTTGGACAGGGCTTCCAGGAATGCGTTGGACGTAATTCTGTATTTGGAAAAAATCTTCGCACTGGGCGTTCCCCTCTCGTCCAGCAGTGCCAGATACAGATGTTCCACGCTGACATACTCATCCTTGAACTGCTCTGCTTTCTTTTCCGCATTCATCAGCAGCTGGTTCAGACGGCGAGACGCATACATGTTGTCCGCAGAGCCGGATACCTTCGGAAGTTTTTCCAGTTCCTCCTCCAGATCGCCGACCATGGCAGAAACATTCACGTTCATGTAGGTAAGCAGTTTGCCGATGAGGCCGTCCTGCTGCTGCAGCAGCGCCATGTGCAGATGCTCACATTCCAGAACCTGATGTCCCTCGGAGATGGCGATGTTCTGGCTGTCCATGATAGCCTGCTGTGCATTCTGTGTATATTTTTCTATATTCATAAAATCACCCCTTCTCTGATTCCATGTTTACTGTTTCCTTACATGGTCTATCATATACCCTCTGCTGCAAAAAGTAAAGCACATTTTAGCACTCTTCACATTAGAGTGCTGATAATTTATCATACCGACACATTTTTCACAGAAATGACAAAAAACGCCGGACATCTGCATGATGCGAAACATCCGGCGTTCCGATATGGTGGTCTGTAACGGGCTCGAACCGCTGACATTCTGGTTGTGACCCAGACGCTCTCCCAGCTGAGCTAACAGACCATGTGGAATTCGTTCATGTTTTATGAACAAAGAATAGTATAGACCCCCCTGACGAAAAAATCAAGGGGGTTTTAAAAAATTATTTCACTTTCAGTCCCTTCAGATACGCCTTCTGTTCCGGCGTAATCCGGTAGCTTTCCACCGCCTTCTGTATCGCCTTATTATGAGTCCAGATGTCCAGCCGACAATTTTCGATATACGGCAGAACCGCATCATACTGCTTCGCCAGGGCCGTGGCGAAATACCAAGCCGAGGCCATGTTCACATAATATGCTTCTGAACGGACTGCCGCCACCAGATCCGCATATCCGGTTTCAAAGGCATCGTCCAGATAGAAATCCATCAGCATCCGGATTCCGAATCGAATGGTGTAGGTATGGTCCGATGCCAGCCATCTTTCGATATATGGCAGCAGTTCCTTCAGGTGCTTCGAAAAGACCTTCGGACGGATCAGGTCGCAGGTGGCCCAGTTATCCACATAAGGAAGAAAGGCTTCGATCTCTCCGACACACTGTTGGAAATCTTTTCGCCCGGCGATGAGAAAACCGTGAACGTTATTTTCGTCGTAGTATGTATGAGGCAGACTGTGAAGAAATTCTTCTGCCAGATCCGGCTGCTGTTTCATGATATCAGCTGCCAGTTTCCGCAGCTGCGGTGTCCGCACACCGATGACCCGTTCCGGATCCACACCGGGCATGAGCCCGCAGTGAAATTTCTTATATTCTTCGTCTTTCAGATCCATCAGCCGCTTTTGGATCTCTGTTTCTGCATGATTCAAATTAACACCCCCGCATGTTACATTCAAGAAATGTCCCGTTAAAACAGCAGCAGATTGTAAAAGAATCCGCTCACCGGCCCGATGATCTTATCTGTAACATTGAAAATGATCAGGATCATCAGAATCGGAAAACCGTTCTGATACAGTTTCCAGTACCAGTCATACTTCTGCAGATCAAAGATCTGGGTCAGAATGCCGAAGCCGTCCAGCGGCGGTACCGGCAGCAGGTTGAAAACCATCAGCACGATGTTGATTCCGAAGACATAAACAAGAATATCCAGCAGCACACCGCCGATTCCTGCATAGAAACTTTCTGTCATATTGTACAGAAGGCCCTTGATGCTGAAGGAAGCAATCAGTGCCAGAAGAAAGTTTGTGGTTACGCCGGCGATGGATACCAGAAACTCATCCCTTCTTCTGTGCTTGTAATAGTTCGGGTTGATCTGCACCGGCTCGCCCCAGCCAAAGCCGGCGATGAGCAGTGCTACGAAGCCCACCGGGTCGATGTGATGCACCGGATTCAGCGAAAGTCTTCCCTGGATCTTCGGTGTCGGATCCCCCAGCCAGTAGGATACATACCCGTGGGCCGCTTCGTGGAACGTAAGTGCTATAATGATACCAGGCAGGCTGACCAGCGTGTCATAAATCCAGTCCGACAGACTTTCTCCGGAGCTCAGCAGCCGGTTCACCACCAGAACCACCAGAATGATCAGAATTGCCGGGTTCACATTTCGAAACATTTTTTTCATAATCTTATGGTTACCCCTCTTCGTTTTTTCAGTCATGTTATGATATTTTATCACATTTCTGCCGGATTTGAAATATATATAAGGTAAAAGACTTCTGACAATTTGTCCGATCTGACAGATTGTCTCGATAGAAAGGTGGTTTTTTATGGATACATCCCTGGTTTGTATTGATGTTTACACCGTAGCGGAAGGTGATACTCTGTACGCCATTGCAGATCGGTATGATCTTCCCGTCAGTCTGCTGATGAAAGTCAACTGTATCGACAACCCATACAATCTGCAGATCGGCACGCGGCTCTGCATTCCCGGTACCGAAGATCAGCTTCCGAAGCCGCCGGGTACCTGCACCAGGACCCACACGGTCAGCCCGGGAGATACGCTTTACTTAATTGCGAAGATGCACGGTATCAAGCTGGACGCCCTGATGCGTGCAAACCCTTCCATGGATCCTTACAATCTGCTGGTCGGTACGGAACTCTGTATTCCGGACTAAAGGAATCACAAAACCGGAAATATGTGAACAGGACTGCCGCCGTGCAGTCCTGTTTGCGGTCTTCCGACAAAATTCGTCCTCTCCCAGGTATTTTTCGACCCAGCCTGCGGTTTTTCATTGACGGAGACTTCGGAAAAGGATAAAATAATGAGATGTAGTATATCATCAGGAGGTTAAAGCAAATGCCGCAGTTATCAACCAGAACAAACAGTTTCACCGATTCCGTCATCCGCAGAATGACAAGAATCGCTTTAAAATATGACTCCGTCAATCTTTCGCAGGGCTTTCCTGACTTTCAGCCGCCGCAGGCCCTTCTGGACCGTCTGGCAGAAGTCACGAAGGAAGATTTCA